>CAJQKX010000262.1 GCA_905479025.1 uncultured Paraglaciecola sp. | reverse complement strand
TATGCCTATGCGTATTGCTTCAATGAGTGTACCAGTCTGGCAAGTCGGTTTATCGTTGGTGTTTTTGATGGCAGGCGTGTACTACGTACGTTTATTTGCTACTCGCGTATTCAGAGCCAACATCACCTTGTTTGGTAAGGAGCCAGATTGGGCAGATATTTGGCGCAGTATGTTAAAAAGTAATCCATAGTAATTCTGAAAAAAGCTGAGCATAAGCTCAGCTTTTTAATGATGATGGCATAATTTAACGTTCAACAACTGCATTGTGATATACGTGCTGTACATCGTCACAGTCTTCTAACATATCCATAAATTTGTCAAACGTAGCAACATCATCTCCACTCACAACAGACTCGGTCTGAGGGATAAAGGTAATTTCATCAGCATCAAATTCGATATCAGGACAGTCATCGGTTAGGGCTGTTCGTGTATTATTGTATTCCGTGTGAGGCGCATAAACAGTTACGACTCCTTCTTCACACTCTACTTCGGTTACATCAACGTCAGCTTCCATTAAAATTTCGAGTACTGCATCTTCATCATCACCTTTAAAGGCAAACACCGCTTGGTGATCAAACACATGTCCTACTGAACCCTCAACACCCAATTTAGCGCCTGTCTTTGTGAAACAATTTCGCACATCAGTGATAGTGCGATTATTGTTGTCGGTTAGACAGTCAACAATCACCATACATCCACCAGGACCAAACCCTTCATAACGAGCAGGCACATAGTCCTCACCTGCCCCCCCTGCGGCTTTATCAATCGCTTTGTCAATAACGTGACTAGGTACTTGGTCTTTTTTGGCCTTTTCAATCAGCCTACGCAAAGCCAAGTTTGCTTGAGGGTCTACGCCACCATTTTTGGCAACAACATAAATTTCTTTGCCGTACTTGGAATAGACTTTGGTTTTTGCTCCAGCGGTTTTTGCCATGGAGATTTTACGCACTTCAAACTTTCTACCCATTTATGTATTCTCTTCTAATAATGTCGAGCGACTGGCCCGATTAGATTTAGCGTTAAAGATTTTACCGATATTCATGCCAGATAACAAAATCTATTCAACAACCTATACTGCAGTTAAGGAACATGTTGCGCTGCAAGGTAATCATGTGACTGCATTTCTTTTAACCTACTTAAGCAGCGTCTAAATTCAAAATTAAGTGGGCCATCTAAATAAAGTATTTCCATAGACACCTCAGCTGACATGATCAACTTAACATTACGTTCATAAAACTCGTCCACCATAGCAATAAAACGCCGGGCAATATCATCTGTTGTTTGTCCCATTTGCTCTACATTAGCAATCAATACTGTGTGATAAAGACGACTTAATTCGATATAGTCGGTTTGACTTCTGGGCCCATCACAAATATCCCGAAACTCAAACATGACAACCCCGTCCGCATAATGCAATGTTGGGATCAATCGCCCTTCTACTTTAATTTTTTGATTCTCAATGCCTAGTTCGGGTGCTAGCTGTATAAAATATTTATGTAAATTTTCATTAGCTTGATTATCTAATGGAAAATGAAAAATTTCTGCCTGCTCTAGGGTTCTCAGGCGATAATCTACTCCACTATCCACATTCACAATGCGCGTATTTTGATTTATCAACTCAATCGCAGGTAAAAACCTGGCTCGTTGCAAACCATTACGATAAAGGTTGTCAGGTTCTATGTTTGAAGTAGCCACTAACACTATCCCATGACCAAAAAGTTCTTCCATCAAGGTACCTAAAATCATTGCATCTGTAATATCAGAAACAAAAAACTCATCAAAACAAATCACTTTTGTCTCTTTGGCAAAAATTTTGCCTATGGTTTTTAAAGGATCAGGTTGACCTTCCAGGGATTTAAGTTCTTGGTGCACACGATGCATAAAACGATGAAAATGAATACGCAACTTTCTTTTAAAGGGCAAACATTCAAAAAAAGTGTCAACCAGATATGTTTTACCCCGTCCTACCCCACCCCAAAAATATATACCCTGAATACTAGGTTTACGCATCCCCTTGCCAAACTTGCTCTGCAACTTTACTCGCCAAGTTAGTTTTTTCTCAGGATGAGTTAATTCGTCATAAAGCCGCTGTAATTCCTTTACCGCATTTTCCTGAGCGGCATCATAGAGAAATTCAGGATCTTGCAGATCACTTTGATATTTTTGCCATGGTGTAAACTCAATCATTCTGTGATGTTTTTCCTTTTACTTATGTGTGTTTTTAACACTTGAATACAAATAAAATGACCGCATTAAAAATGCTGGGCGTATAATAACAAATATACCGTGCTTGCTCATGGTCAATACTCTATATTTTTATTAAACAGTAGTGAACCAAATGGGCAGAAATAAGTAAAGAAATAGGAGACGTTATGGATTGGTTTATAGGATTATTGTTGTTATTAGTTGGCGGAGTTATAGGTTTTTTTGTTGCAAGATTTGTCAGCGAAAAAGAACAGCAGACATCAGGTAAAACCGAAAGTCAGCAAACAGTTCAAGAATTAATGAGCCAGCAAGCAGCTGTTCATATTCAAGAAACCAAGCAAATTGCAGAAAGCTTAATCGCACAATCCGCCTCGTTAAAAAAGCAGATTGAAGATTATGAGGAACTACTAAGCAGCCAGCAGAATGGATTAGAAGGCACTTCAATAAGTTACTTTGGCGAACATACGACGGCTTATTTACGTAATAAAAGTACCAAGCCTGTGCGTGAAAAATCTAGTGCAGACATACAACCATTAGATTTCTCTTCACAAAGCTCAGGTTTGTTTTCGGGCAGTAAAGAAGCCCCCATTAAAGACAGTAAATAATGAACTTTTTCGTGACTAAGATAGTCTTTAAACTGTTTTAAACATAGATATCGGAGATGATAACCAATGAGAAAAGTAGTCAATCGTTTTTTAGTTGCTTGTTGTGTAGTGACTGCCAGCATGTCAGTCAGCTTGGTGTCTAGCGCGGCAATACCTTTTTTTTCAAGCGATAATAATCAGATACCTAGTCTCGCGCCAATGCTAGACAAGGCCACACCGGCAATTGTCAGCATTTCTGTAGAAGGCACTCAAGTTTCTCGTCAACGTGTTCCAGAAATGTTTAAGCATTTTTTTGGTGGAACAGAGGAACAAGTTCAAGAAAGACCATTTAAAGGATTAGGTTCGGGCGTTATTATCGATGCAAATAAAGGCTATGTGGTGACAAATAATCATGTAGTGGATAACGCTGATGATATTACTGTTAAGCTAACTGATGGTCGTGAATTCAAAGCCAAAAAATTAGGCTCAGATGATCAAAGTGATATTGCGTTGTTAAAAATTGATCCTGATGCTTTGATTGCTATGCCTCTGTCTGATTCAGACGAATTGAGAGTAGGTGATTTTGTGGTCGCGATTGGTAACCCATTTGGTCTGAATCAAACCGTCACTTCAGGTATCGTTAGCGCGCTTGGACGATCAGGTTTGAACATTGGTGGATACGAGAACTTTATTCAAACTGATGCGGCGATTAATCGAGGAAACTCTGGCGGGGCCTTAGTGAGTCTAAGAGGTGAATTAGTAGGGATTAATACTGCTATCTTTGGACCGAATGGTGGCAATGTTGGCATTGGTTTTGCCATACCTAGTAATATGATGAAAAGTTTAGTCGACCAGATAATAGAATTTGGTGAAGTACGCCGTGGTTTACTCGGCATCATGGGTCAAGACATCGATTCTGGCTTGGCAGATGCTATGAACCTAGATGTCAATCAGGGCGCATTTGTCAGTGAAGTTTCGCCAGACTCAGCGGCCGATAAAGGAGGAATTCAGGCTGGAGATATTATTACAGAAATTAATAATAGAGCCGTAGCGAGTTTCCAAGAATTAAGAGCCAAAGTAGCCAGTAGTGGTGCAGGCGCTAAGCTTGAATTAACAGTGCTTCGCAAAGGCAAACGTGAAAAATTAAATGTTGTACTAGGTGATGCAACCCAAAATGTGGTGGTTGCCAAAGAAATACATCCAGCTTTAGAGGGAGCTACCTTAACCAACGGTAAATCTGAACAAGGTGATAACGGTGTAGTTGTTTCAGGTATTGGGCCACGCTCTCCAGCGAGTCGTATTGGCTTAAAAGATGGTGACGTGATAATCGGTATCAACCGAAAAAAAGTGGATAACCTAGTTCAATTACGCACTGAACTAGAAGAGGCAAAAGGCGTCATTGCGCTCAATGTTAAACGCGGCATTTCTTCTTTGTATCTAGTGATCCGTTAATAATATCTAACGACTGGTAGCGGTATTCTGACCGAGTAACGCTATCAACGTAATGATATCAATGTTATTATTTTGATACCTGTCGTAGAAAAAATTTAATATCGCTCGTGCTAAAATCTTTACCTTTCTTTCTAAAATCCATCCTTATAGGCATGATCATTTCCTCGGTCATTTTGCTGCTTGTCCCCGATTTACGCACTGGTAGTGGTCTGCCACTAACCTTATTCACTGAGCAAGAAAGCTCACAAAGACATAGTTTTAATCCAGCGGTTAACGCAGCAGGTCCTGCAGTAGTTAACATCTATAGTCAAAGCATCGAAAGAAGTGGTTATAATCGTCGAAAGCCAATCGAACGAACAAGTCTTGGTTCTGGCGTAATTATGACCTCGAATGGCTATATCCTGACCTGTTATCACGTTATTGCAAATGCCAAGCTGATTTTAGTAGGATTACAAGATGGAAGACTCGAAGAAGCTCAAATTGTCGGTTATGATCCTATAACAGATTTAGCGGTACTCAACATATCAATAGAAAACCTACATCCCATTCCCCAACTGAATGATCCTAACACTCTAGTAGGAGACGTAGTCTTAGCCTTAGGTAATCCTTACAACTTAGGACAAACAGTGACAAAAGGAATTGTTAGCCGGATTAGTAACAACGAGCTAAATAATTATTTTGATTACATTCAGACAGACGCGGCATTAAACGAGGGTAACTCTGGCGGAGCACTAATAGACAGTAAAGGCTTTTTGATAGGTATCAATAATGCTAATTTTAAAACTCGTATCAGTCGAAATCGTGTTGAATCGGTAGATGGTGTGTCTTTTGCTGTACCTTACAATTTGGCTAAAAAAGTCATGCTTGAAATCATCGCAACTGGCAAGGTTACTCGAGGAGCATTAGGTTTTGTAGGTCAACAGGCTGGACCAACAAGCGCGGGGATCATCGTGACATCTGTGGTTCAAGGAAGTCCAGCTGAATTGGGTGGCTTACAAGTTAATGATCTTATCTTATCCGTTAACACTATTCCGGCCATTAATATTCGTGACACTTTGGATTACATTGCAGATACTACGCCAGGAAACTCCGTTTCTTTTGAAGTAAACAGAGAGGGGGCAATTCTGAAGTTAGACATGATAGTGGCTGAATTGCAGTAATAGCCAGTAGACTGTTTTGTAATCAGCAAACACGTCTGATGTTAGCACCTAGGCCGTTTAACTTTCTTTCAATATGTTCATAACCACGGTCTAAATGGTAAATGCGATCTACTGTGGTTAGCCCTTCTGCCACCAACCCTGCAATCACCAAACTCGCCGAAGCCCTTAGGTCAGTCGCCATTACTTGAGCACCTCTCAAGTTCGACTTGCCATTGCAGACTGCACTATTGGCTTGCAACGATATATCGGCGCCCATTCGCTGCAATTCGGGTACATGCATAAAACGGTTTTCAAAAATATTTTCTGTCACCACACTTGTTCCCTCAGCCAAACAATTAAGCGCAACAAATTGCGCTTGCATATCAGTTGGAAATCCAGGGTGTGGGGCTGTTTGAATATCAACACTGATAAGTTTTCTATCTGTCATATCCAACTCGATCCAATCGTCACCAACCGTTAATTTAGCCCCAGCTTTAGACAATTTATCGAGTACTGCTTCAAGTGTTTTTGGTGCAGCTTTTTCACAGCGAACCCTGCCCCCGGTTACGGCTGCAGCAATTAAAAACGTGCCTGTTTCGATTCTGTCTGGCAATACACGATAACGCCCCCCTGATAAAGACTCAACTCCCTGAATAATAATTTTATCACTTCCAGCATTTATTACTTTAGCACCCATAGCATTTAGACAATGAGCTAAATCAACAATCTCTGGTTCTTTTGCCGCATTTTCAAGAATAGTTTCGCCCTGAGCTAAACACGCAGCCATCATCAAATTTTCTGTAGCACCAACGCTAACCACATCCATAAATATGTGAGCACCTTGTAACTTTCCATTCACAGAGGCTCTGATGTAACCATTATCTACATCAATTTTAGCGCCCATCTGTTCAAGACCCTGCAGGTGCAAATTTACCGGGCGAGCGCCTATAGCACAACCTCCAGGTAAAGACACATTTGCCTGACCAAATTTAGCCAAAAGTGGCCCAAGCACTAAGATGGATGCGCGCATGGTTTTGACTAATTCGTAAGAAGCATTAAAATTATGTATAGGACTCGGGTCAATTACTACAGATTGACCATCTTGGCGATAAGCGTTAGCACCTAACTCACTTAACAAAGATAAACTGGTGTGTATATCTCTGAGCTCAGGAACATTGTCAAAATAACAAGTAGAGCCTGCCAGTATGCTTGACATCAGAATAGGCAATGCAGCATTTTTGGCGCCTGAAATGGTCACAATTCCATTTAGCGGCGGGCAAGCTTTGATAATTAATTTGTTCATAGATGCACTCTATTTGATGTTTAGGATGATGGCGGAATTGAATATTATTGAGGAAGGTTAAACATTTTCTCACGCTTCCATTGGCTTTCGGTGAAGGTTTTAATGGAAACTGCATGCATGCTACCTTCCGCAATTTTTGTGGCCAAAGGCGCATAAACAAATTGCTGTTTTTTAACTCTACTCATATCTTCAAACTGATCACTCACAGCGATCACTTGAAAATGAGAGCCATCACCCTTTACATGTGCTTCAGCTAAGCTTAATGTTTCGAGAAGAAGCGTTTCAATTTGTTGATTATCCATGACAAGTCCAGATGTGTAAAATAGTAGGTCATTGTACCGACAAAAAACTGTCTACGTCGCTTATTTTTGCAAGCTTTATCAAGCTTTCTGGAATGTTTTTAAGTTCAACATGAAAATTTTGTTGTTGGTTATCTTTCAAAAAGTTCATCAACCAAGCTAACCCTGCAGTATCGGAATTGTTCACACCTAACATATCAAGGGTGGGAGCATGAACACTGGATTTGCTTTGAATGCTTTGAGCAAGAGTTGCTAATGCGTCTGACTTAGCGATAGTGTTACGGTTTAGATCACCTTGTAAGATGAAGTACCCTACAGGTGACTCAATGACGTCTAATTTAGTCATCTACCTGCCTTTTTTTGCCGCGTCGATGTTAATAGGTTTACTAATTGTGTTATTCATCAAATCTATCACTTTTTGTATACCATCCTGTCGCAAAATAGATTGGAATTCACTTTGTTTACTGGATAAAAGACTTATGCCTTCAGCAACCATATCGTAGGCTTTCCATACATTGGTTTTTTTATTTTTACGTAATTTAAAAGCTAAATTAATATCTGGTCGGCCAGGCTCTTTAACCACAGCTCTGACTGTTACTGTTCTTTCATCAGTCACATCACGAACAGGTTGAAATTCAACGTCTTGGCCATCGTAATAGGCCATAGCCAATGCATAGGTAGTAATCAAGTATGAACGAAACACACTAATATATTCAGGGATTTTCTCTCTTGGTACTTTTTTATAATACTTACCTAGAACTTTTAATGCGGAAAAATTATAATCCACATAGGGTAGCAACTCCTCCTCCATAACCGTTCTCAAAAGCTCTGGATTTTCTTCTATAAGCTGGTGTTCTTTTTTAATCCTGTTGAAAGTTTTAGTCGCTACATCTTCCAACATTATGTACGGGTTTTTGTCTTGTGCTTTCGTCATGCCAGCACTAAAAATCAACATCACACCCAATAATAGAAGTGCAAATTTATTTACCACGTTATTTTCTCCAATCAACGTCATCAATTAACCGTCGTTGCTACTAAATAAAAATTGACCAATAAGGTCTTCTAATACCAGAGCTGATTTAGTGTCTTCTATGTAGTCACCTTCGGCCAAGTTTTCAATACCCTCGATAGCAAAACCAGGTTGAAAACCAATGTATTGCTCTCCTAATAAACCTGAGGTAAGTATAGATACCGAACTTGTTTCTGGGAACTGGTCAAACTCTGACGAAATACTCATGGTCACCACTGGAGTGAAATCACTATTATTAAGCGTAATATTGTCGACTCTACCAACGGTTACCCCACCCACTTTAACTGCTGAGCGGACTTTTAACCCACCAATATTGTCAAACTTTGCATATAATATGTATGTATCTTCACTGCTGGACATGCTTTGATTGGCCACGTTAAGTGCTAGCATAAGACCTGCAGCGATAGTTAATGCAACAAACGCACCCACTAATAGTTCTGACTTTCTAGATTTCATTCCTATTTCCTTTACTCAATTCCAAACATTAATGCTGTCAATATAAAATCTAGCCCTAGTACCGCTAACGACGAAAATACGACTGTTTCTGTTGTTGCCTTACTTATACCTTCTGAGGTGGGTACAGAATCATATCCTTTAAAAGTGGCGATCCAAGTAATCACAAAAGCAAACACTATGGTTTTTATAATACCGTTCACCACATCCTTATTCCAATCCACAGTGGACTGCATAATAGACCAATAGCTGCCAGAATCTACGCCTAACCAATCAACGCCGACTAAGTGTCCTCCTAAAATACCAACCGCACTAAAAATTAACGCTAACATTGGCATGGATATTATGCCCGCCCAAAGGCGCGGCGCAATGACTCTTCGCAGTGGGTCAACCGCCATCATTTCTAAACTACTAAGTTGTTCCGTTGTTTTCATTAGACCAATTTCAGCTGTTAGCGCCGACCCCGCCCTTCCAGCGAACAATAAAGCGGTGACCACTGGGCCGAGCTCTCTTAATAATGATAAGGCAACCATAGGCCCAAGGCTGCCTTCAGCGCCATAATCAACCAAGATAGTATAACCCTGTAATGCCATTACCATGCCAATGAATAGGCCAGATATCACTATAATAAGTAATGACTGCACACCAACTATATGTATTTGTTTAATAATCAGAGGAATCATTTTTACAGGTTGAGGTTTAGCAACGATGGCTCCGAACAACATAAAAGAGGCACGACCAAACATTTCTAGACGGTTAAGGGTGCTCGTACCTAAATGGATTAACCAATTCATACTTCACTACCCAAAAAAGCCTGAGCAATACTACTAGCAGGGTAATGAAAAGGAACCGGACCATCTGCTTGACCTTGCAAAAACTGTTGGACTAGAGGTGATTCACTGTTTTTAATTTGTTCTGGAGTACCACTACCTATGACCTTTCTTTCAGCCAAAATATAAATATAATCTGCAATAGTTAATACCTCAGTAACATCATGAGTCACAACTACACTGGTTAATTGCAAAGCATCGTTTAAGGCTTTAATCAGTTTTACTAACACTCCCATTGAGATAGGATCCTGCCCTGCAAATGGTTCGTCATACATAACTAACTCTGGCTCCAAAGCAATCGCTCTTGCTAGAGCCGCTCTGCGTGCCATTCCCCCAGATAATTCAGCAGGCATCAAATCTGCCGCACCTCTTAAGCCCACAGCTTGCAATTTCAGCATCACAATAGTGTGTATGATGGACTCAGATAACTTTGTATGCTCCCTCAGCGGAAAGGCGATATTATCGAACACCGACATATCAGTAAATAACGCACCACTTTGAAATAACATGCTCATTTGTCTACGCACTTCAAATAAACGGTTGCGGCGCATTCCCGGGATAGACTCACCTTTAAATTTAATATCACCTTTGTCGGGTATCAACTGGCCTCCCATCAAGCGCAACATGGTAGTTTTTCCAATACCACTAGGGCCCATAATAGCGGTAGTTTGACCTTTTTTAATCTGCAGTGAAATATCATCGTATATGACTCTACCACTCCGGCTAAAGGTTAGATTGTTAATTTCAATCAAATTTTCCATTAATTTAGGAACATTCCAATGTTGTTGATAGAGCTAAGCATAAAAACCTAACTACAAGACATATTTAGTGTATAAGTTTTCTGCATAAAAGAACAAAGACAAAAAGTAACAAGGTATATTCGATTTAATGCAACTATCACTGAATAATAGCTTAACGTTATCTATTAATAATAAGATTATTGGGTCTAACTTGCTGCTATCTTATCCAAAAAAAGCAAATCAAATACAACAAACATACATGCTTTCGTTACAGTTTAAGCATATATCAACCCATTTTAAATATACATCTGGTTCAAGGACCCTTGAGGGTGCGAAAAATTTTCGACACTAAATTATACTAACATTCATATGCAAAGCCTTTGCTTTTTGCGACAATTGAATTTAACTATTTATAATCCCTAACAAAACTAGAAGTGAAATTTTGTGATTTTAGAAGCTTGTTATTTCCTAATTTGGCTTATTGTTTTGAGTTGGGGCGCAGATAGATTTGTCTTTGGCGCCTCAGTATTAGCTAAAAACATAGGTGTTTCACCTATGATCATAGGCCTTACTATCGTGGCTATGGGCTCATCTGCTCCAGAAATCATGATAGCTGCCACAGCCTCATTCAACGGCAATATAGATACTGCAGTGGGTAACGCTCTCGGTTCAAATATTACTAACATTGCTTTAGTACTAGGATTAACAGCCCTACTTAAACCTCTCTCTATTGCATCAAGTACCCTAAAAAAAGAAATGCCGGTGTTATTGCTGGTAAGCCTTCTGGCTGTATATTTCTTGTCTGATCATTTGTTACTCAAAATAGAGGGGATTATCTTAATCACTTTATTTTTTGCTGTTATTGGTGGACTCACTTGGGTGTCTTTCAATATGGAAAAAGGCGACCCTTTACAACCTGAAACTGAAAATGAAATTCCTTCTGGTGTATCAACTTCAATAGCCGTTATGTGGTTAATAGTGGGTATGATACTGTTGCCAACAAGCGCCTACTTTATGGTAGATTCTGCGGAAGTGATAGCACGCTACTTTGGTTTAAGTGAATTAGTCATTGGCTTAACCATCATCGCTATTGGTACAAGTTTACCAGAACTGGCGGCTTGCATTGCAGGAGTGTTGAAAAACGAAGATGATTTAGCGCTAGGTAATATAATTGGTTCAAATATTTTTAATCTCTTGGCGGTACTGGCTATGCCAGGTCTTATCGCCCCAGGAGTAATAGATGAAAATGCGGCTACACGGGACAGTTACGTGATGTTAGGGCTGACAATATTACTCATCGTATTTAGTTTTAATTTAAAAGGAGGCAGGTGTATTAACCGAATGGAAGGTATGTGTCTAATTACTTGCTTCTGTGCTTATCAATATTTGTTATTTAGTTAATACAGCGACGCTTAGAATCACACTATGATTAAACAATCAGCCTTAAAAGTATTAGAAATTGAACAACGAGCAATCGCGCAATTAGCCCAATATATCGATGATTCTTTTGTAGAGGCTTGTCAATTAATTTTACCTTGCGAGGGTAAAATAATTGTTTGCGGGATGGGGAAGTCAGGTCATATTGGCCATAAAATATCAGCCACATTAGCCAGCACAGGCACACCCGCATTTTTTATGCACCCTGCGGAAGCCAACCATGGTGATTTAGGTATGCTCACCAAACAAGATATCTTGTTAGCCATTTCAAACTCAGGCGAAACGTCCGAACTATTAGCATTGATCCCTGTGGTAAAGCGCATGGGTGTGCCTATTATTGCTATGACATCAAACCCTCAGAGTACTCTTGGCAGATATGCCGATATTAATCTGTGCATCAAAGTTGAGCAGGAAGCCTGCTCACTTGGTCTTGCGCCTACTTCAAGTACAACTGCGACCTTAGTTATGGGTGATGCACTCGCCGTTGCGCTTCTCGATGCAAGAGGTTTTACGTCTGAAGACTTCGCATTGTCACACCCAGGCGGTTCATTAGGTAGAAAGCTCTTAATTAAATTAGAAGACGTGATGGTCACAAGGCAATCTTTACCTTTGGTCTCAGAACAACAAAATTTGCGTGAAGTTTTATTAGTTATTTCACAAAAAGCCTTAGGTATGGCAGGAGTGATCGATGACGATGGTCAATTATTGGGTATTTTCACAGACGGTGATTTACGCAGAATACTTGACGATAGAATAGATATTCACAAAACTAAAATCCATGAGGTTATGACCCCTAACTGCATTACAGCTAAACCAGAAATGTTGGCTGCCGAAGTCCTTACACTCATGCAAAAACATAAAATAAGTTCGCTTTTTTTAACTGATAATAATGGCAAACCAATAGGGGCTATCAATATGCAGATACTGCTTCAAGCAGGTATTATTTAATGTCTATGTTAATGACTCCTTATGGACCGATTGATAAAAAACTAATAATACAATTTAAGCAAATAAAACTATTAGCCTGTGATGTTGATGGTGTATTTTCGGACGGCCGAATTTAC
>CAJQKX010000261.1 GCA_905479025.1 uncultured Paraglaciecola sp. | reverse complement strand
CTTCGTAGGTGCGCTTATTTTCAAGCTCATTAAAGTCAGACTTCACCATCATAAGTCGGCCAATTTTATTTGAGAAGAACAAGGTAGCTAATAGCACACCAATTAGCACACCAAAGGCAGCATTAGTTGCTGTCATGATAATGGTTTCAATCGGTACATTCTCTTGGTCTTCTCTTACTGACTTACGCACTCACCCTTTGTCATCAAGTATTGTCATGGTAAGCACTGTTGCGGTTGTTGTAGCCACGCATAATTTAGCCTTTGGTGTGCTAATTGGTGTGCTATTAGCTACCTTGTTCTTCTCAAATAAAATTGGCCGACTTATGATGGTGAAGTCTGACTTTAATGAGCTTGAAAATAAGCGCACCTACGAAGTTATCGGTCAGGTGTTTTTTGCTTCAGCGGAGCAATTTACCAACGCATTTGATTTTAAAGAAGCGGTAGAAATTGTTGTGATTGATCTCACCCATGCCCACTTTTGGGATATTACCGCCGTATCTTCACTAGACAAGGTTGTGATTAAATTCCGACGTGAAGGTGCGACTGTTACAATCGTTGGTATGAACGAGGCAACAGAAACAGTGGTAGATAAATTTGGGGCGCACAATGACCCTAAAGAAGTTGAAAAACTGTTTGACGGACATTAAGGAGATAATAATGACAAAAATAATTACCTGTGTAGACGGCTCTGCAATTACTTCAGCTGTAACAGAGGCAGCGGTTTGGGCATCAAAAAAGTTAAATAAACCGCTTCTTTTTTTACATACACTAGAAAAAGAACAGCAGCATGGCGCAGATGATTACACTGGGGCTATTGGCCTTGGTGCGCGAACAGTGCTGTTAGATGAAATGACAAAACTGGATGAGCAACGCAGTAAAGTTGCATTGCAGTTAGGCAAAGAATTACTCGGTTATGTTTCACGACAAGCATCAACAGCAGGGGTTGGTGAGGTTGAGTCATTACAAAGGCATGGCGACTTGGTTGACTCAATAAACGATATTGAAGGTCTAACCCGCCTCATCGTTATTGGCCGCAGTGGCAAGGGGCATGATGGCAACTTTAATGCGCTTGGCTCTCATATAGAGACGTTGTTGCGAAAGGCGTCACACCCCGTCATGGTAATCCCAGACACGTTCAAAACACCCGTCTCATTTATGATCGCCTATGATGGAAGAGAAACGGCTGAAATAGCCCTGCAACGGGTTATCGACGGTGGATTATTACATGGTCTTCACTGCCACCTAGTTTCTGTAAAAAATAATGAGTCAAATCAGAATGATAAGTTTGTACTAGCCCAACAAAAGCTGGAAGGAAAGGGCTTTAATGTCACAGCATCTTTCATAGAAGGCAACATACATGAGTCGCTTATGGAATATAAAGAAGCCCATGATATAGGGCTCATTGTCATGGGGGCTTTTGGACACTCCAAACTGAGACAATTCTTTTTAGGCAGTAACACGTTAAAAATGCTTGAACGCTGCAAAGTACCCATGGTTGTTTTGCGGTAAGGGTTTTTGAAAATAGCTACGCTGTCTGTAGATTAGTTAGAATCAGAACAACCCTAAGTCTACCAAGGTTGTTCTGCTTATGATTAGTTCGCTACTATTGAAGTGCGATAACGGCCATTTTCATGGTACTTTCAAATGATCCCGCACCGGCAATAAATAAGCCATTATGACAAAACATTGCGTCATCAATTCCTGTCTCATCTTGCAGCGCTATATCAGATAAGCCCGCCCATTTTTTAGGCAGGGGTTTTCTGTCTTCGAATGAACCCGGTTCAACAGGTACCGTTTGAATTCTCCATTGTCCAGTCCCAGAGGGGTAAATCATAAACAAAGCTTCCTCAGACAAAGCGTGAACCGTTTTTTTCCACGGCGTATATTTTTCCAATACAATTACTCTTGGATCTTGTGCCTTGTCAATTGCATTCGCCACAATTGTTTTTGCACTCATGCCTCCATTAGCAGTTGCGATAAATCGTGTTAAAACCCGAGATGCAAAATCAACCGCTTCATCAAAACAACTATCAAAGTGGCTATCTTCTTGCCAAGTTGGGTTAAACATTGAAATAGTTTGGCTAAGGCTAATACCTTCAGGCACACCTTTGACATGACCACAATCGATGGCATCGATTGTGGATACTAGGTCCGCATCAACTGCATTGGCAACGTCTTGGTTACCCTGACATATATATAAGCCGTATTTTTGCCACATTAAACCAAATGAGGAGTAGGGAATACCATTCGCTCGTTCTCCTGCACCACCGCGTTGATGATGGTCAAAGCGGTCTGTTTCTGGGTCGTATTCTCCACCCACGTCAATCACAATGTCGGCTTTGGCGATAATATCTAAATCACGTGTACGAATGAGTGTAAAAGAAGAAAAAATACTCTTCAGTGCAGCTACACTGAAAACATCATCAGCATGAAAATTACCGTTGTGCGTTACTATAGTTTTATGATTCATTATTTTGTGTCATTTTAGAAAGGGATGGGAAGGCGTCGTCAGATAACGGTTAAAAATAAAAAATACTTAACAAGTAAAAATTTCGTCAAGGATTCTATACGAAAACAGCCAATAAAATAGGATTAAGTTTGTTTACCCATGTATATGGGTTGTAATGATAATTTCCTGTACAAGATGGCTACGGTAACTTTACCCAGTGTAAGCGTGTACAAAACAATGTAACGTTCATCAACTACCTGGGGGTATGGTATGTTTACGCCTCTTCAAACATTTGTGTATTAAAGGAGAAATAATGATTTTTTTAAAGCGTTGTCTCGTCATGATTGCATTTTTTAGTTTAGTTTCATGTTCAAGTTTGGGCGTTAATCTACCAAGTTACGACGAATTATTAAGCGCACAAACGGAACAAGACGGCAGAGCTTGTGTACGTCAGCATAATATTCGAGGCTTTGGCATGCTCGAGGATGATGTCATTAGCATTAATGCCCGCGGGAAGAACCGTTATTACCTAATCACGACTTGGTTTAAGTGCCACTCCTTACAAACCAGTTTTGCGGCTGGCTTTAAGGGCGACTTCTCAGAATTATGTGGCAATGGCCGTGACAAGATTTTGACCTCTGAAGAGTCTTGTCCTATAAAAAGTATTTTTGAATTTGAATCAAAACAAGAGGCTTTTGCTACGTTTGAAAAGGTGCAAGTTATCCGTCAAGAATTAAGAAAAGAGGCGAAAGAAAAAGTTAAAGGGCAAGAGGTTTCAAAACATTTAGACACCTCTAAATAGAGGGCTTTTTGTTCAGAAATCTACCAAACACCTGTTGTAATTTGTGCTAAAAGTTTAAATAGTTGATTGAACTACAATGGGTGTTCTGGTTAGCTTTTTTACCTAGTTATGACTTTGTTTGCGTAGCAATTTTAAAGCAAGCTATTTTGCAGGTTTTAAGGATGGTTTGATTTTTCGCTGTGCTTGCTTTAAAAACGTTAGTCTTTTATGGCCCACAAAAACATGTGCTGTCACTGATAAATGACTGGGAAGATGTCGACTCGCCACTATCCCCGAACAAACCCGAGTGTTACATGTTACCCGAGGCGAGGTATTTAGGTTTACCTTTGAAAATCTTATTGTATAAAAGTTCTGTTGTGTTGGTTAGGACTGTATTTATGTTTCGTTTCTAACATCGAATCAATATATTTTAATTAAATTGATTATCGCCAAAAGCTTTGGTGAAGTGTTGGAGTCTATTCATCCAGAGGGTAAAATAAGAGCTTCTGCGTTGCTGATAATCGGTGTTTGTCCTGCTTGTATATTGGAGTTTGAGGCTCTGTTTTGCACATTGTCGCTATGGATATCTCGATTAGCTACCGAAAAACTAAGTTAAGTCGAAAAAAACTAGCGAATTCCCCGACCGAACTGCAAACTTTATCCGAAATGATATTTAGCGGCTGTGCCCTGCACTGGTAGGTGTGACTTCTGGCTTGAGTTTAAAGTCGGCTCCAAAATCGCTCAAAGGATGAAATTTCATTGGTGTGGTGGTATCAATATTAGTTAATCTGCGAGCGTAATCATCAAGGTAGTTATCGCAGGCATCCTGCCCACCAAATACCGGGGAATAGGCAACGAATGGCGGCAATACCTCGAAACCGGTGTAAAATAATGTACCATTATGCAGGTGCCAAAGAGCAACGTTAATATCTCCCATCATGCCATCTGGCTCAAACATTTCTGAATAAGCACCACAACTTGTTACCACCATAGCCTTGCGACCTTTTAGGCCACCGGTTTCGTAACGTTTTCCTGCGCCATACACTACAGAGTTGACGAATACACGATCAAACCAGCCTTTAAGAATTGCTGGCGTCGAAAACCAGTAAAGTGGAAACTGTACAATAAATAGATCACACCAAAATATTTTTTCCAGCTCAGCTTTCACATCATTGGGAAGTTCATTATTTTCCACCGCGAATTTCTGCTCACGGTCATACTGTAATCGGTCAGGAAAGCGGCGCGTAGTAAAGTCCTCAGCACTGGCCACAGGGTTGAAGCCCATTTTGTAGAGATCTGAAACAATGACTTCGTGTCCCTCGGACTCTAGAGTTTCCACTCCTTTTTTCAGTAAGGCCCCCTGAAACGAGGCATTAGGTTCTGGGTGTGCATATAAAATAAAGACTTTCATATTTTCTCTAGGTTAGGATCTGCTTCAATGTCAAAGCTGGATTTAAAGAAAGGGCACATTAACTTATGCCAATAGTTAAACAATAGACCACATTCCTTGTCTATTTAACAGGCATTATTTTTGTTGGGTCTAGGGCATTGAACTGACCCTTGGAATAAGGTGTTAAATTGTTGTGGCGCTAAAACATAAGTGTCAAGAAATCTTGGTGCCAAAGAGCCAGGTGTTGCTACCGTTGATGCGTTTAAACGTTGCGTTGATTTCTAATGTAATGGGCACAACGAAAAAATGTTCACAGCTTACGGGTGCCTAGCTTGAACATGCTGCCGATTTGTCTCTTTAA
>CAJQKX010000260.1 GCA_905479025.1 uncultured Paraglaciecola sp. | reverse complement strand
ACGGGGTCTGCGACTATCATAAATAGAACTGGTATATCGCCAAGAGCTGTATTTGAGCCAAACTCTTTAATTGTGCCAATTATACCAACCGACACACTTGTGCCCCATGTTACCACAAGATCGGGCTTCTCTGCTATCAAGGTTTCACGTATTTTAATAAGCTTTGATTTGTCTTTTCCCACGTTAGTAACTGTTATCTTTACTGGGAGATCACGATCGTTAAAAAAACGGCGAAAACCTTCGCAAGCACTCTCGCATCCCCGCCATACGACCATATGTATCCTTGCTGGATCCTCAACCGTAAAAGCAGTTCCGCTTGTCGGTAGCGAAGCCAGTAAAACAATGATCAGGCTCAATACTTTATACATTTTATGTACTCAATAAATTAGTTTTTCGGGTGGCAAAGGTGATTATTCCCATCATTAAACCAACAAGTGCTATGCTAGCTCCTAATATTGCTGCGGTAGTTTGAAAATCCATCCACACCAACATGACAGCAACAAGCACAGGGCCAGCGACACTGCCGAGCCGCTCGAAAGTTCTTAGTAAGCTAAGAGCACTCGTTCTGGTTATATCAGCACTTAGTTCGGCGGCTTCCATAGCGGCTATGATTAAAGGGGCTTTGAGGAAAGAGTGGACTAACCCCAGAATAGCCACGACTAAGAGTACGGAGGCAGTGGAAGCGCTCTGATATAAACCTAGCAAAGTAATGCCCGAGAGAACAGTCGCTACGATAACTATTGCCAAATTACGATTTAATTTATCGGCAAAACTTGAGGCAAGGGGGCTGATTGGGATAATTATTAAAGAATATAGCATCATGACTCTTCCGATCTCTGTTTGCGAAGCATCTAAACTTGCTAAATAAATTGGAACGAAAAGATAAAGAAAGCCAGTTAATACAATTTTTGCCGGTATTGCACAGAACAGAATGATTAGCACAAAACGAGTATTACGAAACAATATGCCTATTGAGTTAGTTTTTACTTTATTTGCATTCGACTGGTTCTGAACCAAGCCAACTTTTTTAGATAGCATCAAATATCCCATAACTCCTGCAACGCTAGCTAATAAAATAGAGACCAAGAACACACTTTTATAACCTATCCAATCTGCTAAAATACCACCTATTGCCGTCCCACACATAGTTGCCGCCATAAGAACCCCAACAAAAATCGCCATACCCTGTGCGCGATTTTCTTTAACAAAAATTTCAGCAATATAACTTTGAGCACTAATGGTAATCACGGCATATCCGGCTGCTGTAAGCGAGCGCGCGAAAACAATTTCATTTGCACTGGAAGCCATGTAGCAACCCAAGTATCCAAGAACAGCAGGAATAAGTCCAACAAGAAAGAGCCGGCGATTTCCAAATGTGTCTACTAACCGAGCCCCAAAAGGAGTGGCGATCAAAACCACAAACATAAAACTAGATATGGGTAGACCAATCATGATACTTTTATCAAAAAAATCTGACGGCTGATAATGCTCAGCCACAAAAAGGGGCATAAAAGACTTCTGCAACTCTTCGGCTACACAGAAAATAAATAAAGGTATTCTTGCGTCTATTATGGTTGCCTCTCTTTGCTCACACTTCTCGTTAAGACTATATTTTTTTGCCAGACTTAGCGCAGACTCAACACCGTTTGCCGTCAAAGCTTTACATTTCAATCTGAGATTATCGTTGAGAGAATTCAATTGTTCAATGAATTCACCCGGAACGCCACCCCTTGAGGCCCCGTAATAAAAGCCAAGATTTCCCCTAGCACGTTGGTTAAGCGCAAATTCAACACGCCTAAGAGGCTCTGTTATGTTAAAGCTAGTTAGAACAACAACTACTTGCAGAGCAACCAACGCTACAGCCACTAATATGACAAACGAGTCGAAAAAAACGCTTTGCATTTGTTCGACGATGTAGTCTGGGTTTACATCCGCTGAAACATGGCCAACAATCACACCTTCGGATTGGATATTTGAATTTATTGTAGCTACCTTTTCAGAACTTCCAACTAGAACTGAAATGGTTTTTCGTAGTTCTTGGACCGCATCGCGACTAACCATGGTAGGGAATTCTTCAGTAACCGTTTTTTGCTTTAGTTCTGCGGGCCCGGGCAAAACAACTAAACTTCGCACCTCAAGATGTTCACGGGTAAGTTCATTCAAAAACTCATCAATACCTTTCAATTTCGAAAATGGAACGCCTGTCGATAATGCGTATTCTATGTCGTTTTTAACTTTGTGTGCAACAGTTTCGGTTTTTGCGATTAAAAAAGGTCTAAGATGGTAATTAAACTCAACTACTGTAGCTAAAATACTTAATGTTGCAGCTGCAAGCATGGAGATTGTAGTTATAAAAAAAAGTCGGCTGGACATTGAAGCTTCAATATTAATCGATCCAGAAATTTTCATTTAATATTGGCCTTTTCGAAGTCAATCACCTGGTTTGCTTCCTGCATGCTCTCTATGGATTTTTCGGCTTCCCGAAACATACTGTTCCCAACAGAAATTTTCTCAGCAATTAAACTGGATTCTCGGGGGTGATTTGTAAGCTTCGGATCTCGGTTTAGCACACCTTTATTCAACAGCGTGTAAATAGATGTCACG
>CAJQKX010000259.1 GCA_905479025.1 uncultured Paraglaciecola sp. | reverse complement strand
TGCTAACGGCCAGATTGTTGGAGCCCGAGTACTATGGAGCGCTTGTAAGCGTCATCGCAGCGATGAGTATATTCATACGTTTTGGTTCCATGGGTTTAGTTCAATCTTTTCAGCATTTTGATCGAAAGACTATCCTTTTATGCAAGGGTATATAATCCCTCTTTCTATAGTTTTCATTGCTCCCTTTTCCATCACCTTACTTGTTGGGTTTAATTTAGCTTCGATACTTTCATATGTTTATGAGCTAAATCCCTTATCTTTATTGGTTTACCAAACATTACAAATTGGGTTATCCCTGATGCTGATGCATCTTTGTTTTTCCATGTATTTTTTAGGTAGCGAAAAACCTATCATATATTTATTAGTTAGCATCGTTCCAGTCTCAATTACGTTGTTTTTTGTAATTAGTGCATTCTTTAGTACAGATCCATTTGACCTAGTTTTGATTGGGTGGAAATTGCAGTTAGTCATTGGCGGATTGTTTTCCTTCATTTTCATTGTTTACGAAATATTTAAACAAAGAGCATATGTTAACCAAGTTGTACCTAAAATGATTGAGGTGACCAAGTACAGTTTGAAATCTGTGTTTGTTTCATCAGTATCATTTACGTTAATGAGAATATCCGTGGTTATTGGAAGTGCTTTTTCGCTCACAGAAGTGGCAGTGTTCTCCATTGCGAGAGCTTTTTGTGAAATGTTGCTTCTTATTTACGGATCTCTAGGTTCCACCTTATTTTCTGCAGTGGCTCGTGATGAAAATTCGGATCATGCAATTTTTCTATATTGTCAAACTGCGAGAATTTCAAGTTTCTTACTAGTACTAGTCTCGCTCTTAACAGCTGGCGCTGCTCATAAAGTGATTCCTCTTTTATTTGGTAGTGACTATGTTGCAAGCGTCTCCATAGTTTATATTTTAATGCCCGCAGTTTTCATGACCACGCAACAGCGGTTAGCAGAAAACTTTTTATTTGGAATGTCGTCTCAAATTATCATCCTAAAATATCAGATTCCAAACTTAATTTTACTCGGTATGTTAGTGTGGTGGTTGACTCCGCTGTATGGAGCTGCAGGCATAGCGATGGCTTCATTAATATCAGCGCTTTTTGCATATATTTTGGTGATTTTATTAATTAACAAGAAATACCAAATTTCTTATAAAAGCTGTGCCCTCATTAATAGGGAGGACATGCATCTCATTAAATTAAAGTTACAACAACTAATGCCATCTAAGGCTAGTTCTAATTGAAGTATGTGCCTTAAAAATTAAGTATTTCTGGGTAAATTGATGACAAAGACGGTTTGTTTTTTTTCAACTGAAGGCGAAGAGCAGATAATGCGACAGCAGTATTCTGTGCAGGATATACGAATTCTTGAGTCTTTAGGATATCGTGTTGTTATTTGTTCAAGGCTAAAAGATATTCCGTTTAGATGCGACTTATATTTTGGGTGGTGGGCTGCTGGTAGTATAATGCCCTTAATAGTGGCCAAGCTCTCCAGAAGACCATTAATCGTGGTCTGTGGGGGGAATGAGACAATGTATTATGAAGACTCTGTTACAGCGGAAAAGGCTGGATATTTGGTGGCTCCTTGGTATAAAAAATTAGCAGTAAAGATTACTCTTAGATTTGCAGACTCTGTTTTAGTAGTCTCGAAATTTATGCAGAATGGTATCAAATCCATCTCTAATCGTGCGACAAATGTGGTCCACCTTTCGGTATGTTTAGCATCTTTCGCGCCAAATACAAAGGCCAAAGAATATATTACGACCATGTCTGCTTATCCTGAGAATTTGATATTAAAGCGCTTCCCCGAATTTTTAAGAGCAGCTGCGATTGTGAACAGAGAGTTTCCTCTGCAAAAGTTTTTGTTGATTGGCACAAAACCACAATACGGAAGTGAGATTTTTAATTTGATAAATGAATTAAATTTATCTGAGAACTTGGTTTTCGCTGGTCATGTCCCCAATAAAAAAATCCCTGATTTTTTTAATTTGAGTCATTGTTTCGTGCAGATCAGCGACACCGAAACTTTTGGTTTAGCGGTAGCTGAAGCTATGAGTTGTAATGTCCCAGTTATAGTAAGTAGCCGAGGAGCCCTGCCAGAAGTTGCTGGCCATTATGGTATTTATGTTGATCATAATGAACCCGAGAGTATTGCGGCTGCAATGCTTCAAGTTTTACGAGCGTCCGACGCTGGCTCGGATTTAAACTCCAGAACATGGGTCGAAAATAAATTTAGTTTCGAAATTCGGAAAAATCATATTGAAAATATCATTAGCAGTGTTTCGCGTAGTTGAGAATTTCCCCCTTATTGCCGAAATTCTTGGTTAGCTGCTAGATACCAGGATTTAAAAAATATGATTAGGAGTAAATGTTGAGGGTACTTGTTAATCGACAATCTTTTGTTGGACTGAGGTAACCGGATTTGTGACAGTTTTAGCTGTTTTAGGCAGACTTATGCTGAGAACAGAATATTGTGATTTAAATTAATTGGGATGAGATGATGGAATATAGAGTTTGTTCTCGATGTGTCATGGACACTAGTGATGCTGCGATTTCTTTTGATGATAAAGGTATTTGCGATAACTGCACACGCTTTTACTCTGATGTTGGCAAAATTTGGTCGAATGATTATCAAAACGCAAGTAAGTTTAAAGATTTGGTAACAACGATTAAAAAGAAAGGAGAAGGAAAAAAATACGACAGTCTGATTGGCCTCAGTGGTGGACTTGATAGCTCATATCTATTACATGTAGCGGTTACCGAGTTTGGGCTGAGGCCATTAGTCTTTCATGTTGACGGAGGCTGGAATACAGATCTTGCCGTCGAAAATGTGCAAAATTTAGTTGAAAAACTGGATTTGGAATTGATGACAGAGGTTGTAAATTGGAAAGAAATGCGAGATCTACAATTAGCATTTTTTAAATCAGGTGTCCCAAACATTGATCTACCCCAAGACTTAGCTTTTATTTCAGCTTTGTATAATTTTGCTGAAGATAACGATATAAAGTATATCCTTAACGGGGGAAATTTTGCTACTGAAGGTATCCGTAACCCGCGAAATTGGGGCTGGTATGGTACTGACTTGTCTCATGTGCATGATATTCACAAAAAATTTGGGACGATTCCTTTGAAATCTTTTCCAATCAGCGGAATATTAAATCACAAGCTTTATTTGAGATATATAAAGGGTGTCAAGGTTGTTAAACCATTGGACTACATCCCCTATACAAAAGAAATTGCTCAAGAGACGTTATCTAAGGAGTATGGGTGGAGGCCTTATCCACAGAAGCATTTTGAGTCGAGGTTCACAAAGTTTTTTGAGGGGTATTGGTTTCCTGAAAGATATGGCTTTGACACTCGGCGTGTTCAGTTTTCTAGCTTAATTGTGACTGATCAGATGACTAGAGAGGATGCGATCGAGAAATTAAAGCATCCAGCAATTGATGCCTCGACAGTTAAGCAAGACAAGGAATATATAGCGTCTAAATTACGTATCTCTGTTGAGGAATTAGATTCATTCATGGATCTGCCAAAAAAAACATACAAGGATTATAAAAATCAGGAGTGGATGTTCAAAATTGGCTCTAAAGTTTTGCAACTCATAGGTGCTGAAAAAAACGCAAAACGTGAGTGAAGATTAAAAAATGATTTGCTTTGTGGAGATTAATACAAATGCTTCGTTCTAGAATTATCCCGTCACTGCTTGTCGATGATGGAGATTTAATAAAGTCAGAAAACTTTTCTAATGACAAATATATTGGAGACCCAATAAATGCCGTTAAAATATTTAATGAAAAGTCTGTTGATGAGCTCGCAATATTTGATGTTGGGGTAACACTAAATAATAGCGACATTGATATGTCGCTATTATTCGATATTGCGAAGGCTGCGAAAATGCCGTTATGCTACGGCGGCGGTGTCCATGAAAGCGCGCAGGCCACAGAGCTAGTCAAGTCTGGTTTTGAGAAAGTGTCTGTAAGCAGTGGGGCGATTTATAATCCCAATCTGTTAGATGATATGGCGCGGTGTATTGGTGCACAGAGTGTGGTGCTATGCTTGGATATTGCCCGTAACAATAGTTTGCCTTGTAAGTATTCAGTTTTTACTCATAGAGGTACAAAAAATGCGGAATTAGATCTTTTATCGGCTCTAGAAATGGCAGCGCAAGCAAGAATAGGTGAGCTAATTATAAATTCTATTGATAGAGACGGGACAATGGCTGGATATGACTTAGAGCTGGTTAAAAGCGTATTGCCTAACATTTCATGCCCAGTTACTTTTGTAGGTGGTGCGGGCACCGTTGCCCACATGAATCAGCTTATATCAGTCGCAGGTACAGTTGGTGCGGCCGCAGGTAGTATGTTTGTTTATAAAGGTATTAACAGAGCAGTACTTTTGAGCTACGCAAAGCCATAGGAGTTAAAATGTTCGGATATCCAGCAATATGGGAAGTTGATCTTGATTTTGATGCACTGTCATTACAGTATGAATTCGAAGCTGTTCATGCTGAAAAATTAGAGACAGTGTACGAGCGTAACGATGATTGGAAGGGAGTGACCGTATTTAAGGCTCCCAGTAAGCTAACGCTAAATGGGCTTCCGGAATTAGAAAAATTGGTAACCAAGCTTGGTAAACAAAATGTGATTGGAATTTCCTATTTTAATTTAGATCAAAATTCAAAACTTCATGAACATAGAGATATGAACGGAAATTTGTTATTTGGGATAGTGCGTATACATATCCCAATCAAGACCAATGACGAGGCTTTTATGATTATTGAGCGTGTTAAATACCAGTTGCCAATTGGCTCCGCTTGGGCCTTGGATACATCTGGGTTACATGCCCTCGCCAACGGATCAATAGATAATCGGATTCATCTTGTAATTGATGTTAAAAGAGCCTCGGCTACACAATTATTGTTCCCTAAATGGTCATTATCAGTTCTATTGCATCTTGGGGCTTTTGTTTTCATTATGGTAATTAAGATACTGAGGGACTTATTCCTGAACCCAGGAAGTTTATACAAGCGTCTTAAGAGTAAAATTAAGGAATCCTTTTAAAATGAAAATTAGCATGCAGTCTAAAAATCCCTATAGTGCGGTTAGAAATTCAAAATTTAATGGTGCCAAGGCTTATTTGGTTGAAATTTTAAGCAAGTATAACTCTGAATTTCATTTGGATTTTGGCGCTCACGATGGCGAGTTCGTGGCCTCACTCAAGAATCAAAGCTTAATCTCAAAAGGGGTCGGCTTGGATGCCAATAGCGATGCCGTTAATTCAAACAAAAAATCAATGCCAAATGGTGTAGAACTGAGCCTTATAAGGCCGAATGAACCTATCCTTTTTGAGGATGATACTTTTTCAAGTATTAGTATCATCGGAGTTTTGGAGCATGTTGTAGAGCAAAAAAAACTATTAAGTGAACTTCGTAGAATTTTGAAGCCGGGTGGAGAAATCCTAATTGCTGTGCCTGGGCAGCATTTATTTTCATTTTTAGACATGGGTAATTGGAAGTTTATGTTTCCTCGTCTGCATGAGTTCTATGTGACAAGAGCAAAAGGTGCGGATTATTTTAAAGCTAATTATAGTGAAAATCCCGATGGGCTTTATGGCGACGTTGAAAAAGAAAAGTTTTGGCATGAGCACTTTTCAAAAAAAGGTCTTAGTTCGTTAGTTCAAGAGATGGATTTCGTTGTCATTGAAATAGATGGATTTGGTTTTTTTAACAGAATATTGGCTAATGCTGCTTTTTTTATGCCCAAAATTTCAAGTGCTATTTTTGACAAGTTAATTGAGTGGGATGCGCGTTTTTTCTCATCGACTGAAATTTGGATTCGTTGCCAGAAGCCTAATGTTGATATTTAACTTTGTTAGAAAAAAGCAGTCTTACTTTTTGTTTGATCACAGGATGGGGTATTACAATGATAGCGTCCTCCTGTAATTTTTAGGGTCATTATATGTTAGGAATTATGGATTACGGGTCAGGAAATCTTTATGCCTTCGAGAGTATCTATAAGCAACTTAGCACTCCCTTTCGTTTCATTCGCTCGGTAGAAGATTTTGATGAGTGCTCGCATATAATTTTGCCCGGTGTAGGTGATTATGATGAAACTCTAAGATTACTCAACAATAAAGGGTTTGTAGAAAAATTAAATCAATGGATAAC
>CAJQKX010000258.1 GCA_905479025.1 uncultured Paraglaciecola sp. | reverse complement strand
CGATCGCCGTAGGTACCCTCCATCAACAGCAAATCAGCTTCTTTGAGCACAGTTGGATCATTCATTAACACTGCATTTTTGTTACCTAAATCTCCGGAAAAAACGACTTTTTTATTTTTACCTTTATCACTAAATGTTAGTTCAATAATGGCTGATCCAAGAATGTGACCTGCATCATGAAATGTCACTTTTGCTCCAGCAGATATAAAAAAATCAGCTTTATAAATATGGGATTGGCACAAAGATAATGTTTTAGATACATCCTTTTCTGTGTATTTAGGCTCTAATAAAGGTTTACCTTTACGAGCTAAGATGCGATTTTCACGCTGTAAATCACCTAAGTAAATACTGACTGAGTCAAGTAGCATAACCTGTAATAAATCAGCGGTGGCGTCGGCGCAATGAATGGGCCCATCATAACCGTCGTGAACTAATTGGGGTAACATTCCACTATGATCGAGGTGAGCATGAGATAGAATGACTGCATCAATTGTATGTGGGTCAAATAAAAATATTTCCTGTTGTTCCCTATCGACTCTGCTTCCTCCTTGATGCATACCACAATCCAATAATATTCGGCCTAATGACGGTGCCTCAAGCATATGACATGAACCTGTGACTTCTTGTGCAGCTCCTAAAAACTTGATTGTGGCCATTATTTGTCAACCTAAATAGAAAGAATATTTAAAGTCCATTTCAGCATAAATAACTTTGATTCCACTTGATATGAGTCAACACAATTTACAATTCTTTTAGTATTAAACTTTGATGTTGCTATTCAATATGAATAACAACATCAAGATTACATATATGAAGAACTTGATCAGCATCAATAGTAGGCATCCAACATCCCACATAATAATGTAATCGCTTGATACCAGACTAAGGGACTCCCTATGAAGAAAAAAGCATTGCGTATTGGTGTGTTAAACGGTGGAGGAGATTGCCCTGGTTTAAACGCCGCTATTCGTGCAGTGTCTAAAAGTTTGATGATCAATTGCTCAGCTGAAATTATCGGTATCTATGATGGCTTTTTAGGACTGATAGAGCAGCGTATTAAACCCTTAGACTATGCGGATTGCAGTGGTATTTTATCTCAAGGGGGCACCATACTTGGCACTAATAACACTGCTAGCCCATTTAACTTTAAAGGTAAAGACGTATCAAGCGAAGTGATGGATTATTATCTCAACCTTGGGTTAGACGGATTAGTCGTAATCGGTGGTGATGGCACGTTATCTATCGCGTATGAGCTGTCGAAACTGGGTATGAATATAGTCGGCATACCCAAAACCATTGATAATGATCTAATGGGTACTGATCGAACGTTTGGCTTTGATACCGCTATTGGTATCGTGACTGACGCATTAGACCGCCTGCGCACTACTGGACAATCTCATAAGCGCGTTATGATACTTGAAACCATGGGCAGATATGCTGGGTGGATAGCCTTACATGCAGGTATTGCAGGTGGTGCTGACGTTATTATTATCCCCGAGTTTGCATATGATATTGATGAAGTAGCCAAAGCTTGTAAATCACGAATGGGTGAGCAACATTATTCTATTATAGTGGTAGCCGAGGGGGCTAAACAGGTTGGTGGGCAATTGACCGTTCGCGAAACCAACGAATTTGGTGTTGAGCCTATACGTTTAGGCGGCGTAGCCAATGTGTTAAAAATGCAGTTAGAACAAAAAATAGACGCTGAAATAAGGGCCACAATCTTAGGGCATATTCAACGAGGGGGCTCACCATCAGCGTACGACCGAGTCTTTGCTACTAACCTTGGCTGTTATGCGGCGTCATTAGTGGCAAACAAACATTTTGGAACAGTAGTGGTGCTTAAAAACAACCAACTGTGCAGTACATCTCTTAAAAATGTCGCTGATAAAAGTAGATTAGTGAAAAGAGAAACCCCTGCCCTAGCCACTGCACTGTCGATGGGAATATGTTTTGGAAATGCTGAACTCATAACAGGGTTATACAGTTTAAAACATGATTTTCCTAGTTCACTTGGTAGTCATTCACAAAGGGCCAAAGCTTAAATTTTTACTATGAACACAAGCAAATTGGCACAACACTGTGCATATATATTTTGATATCGAAAAATAGCTAAAGCAATGAGATGTTTCTAAATATTATTATAAATTGAAGCCATTTAATGGATTAACTAACTTTAGGCCTAAAAAGCCTAAAACCTAATTAAGATGAAAAGGAACATTTTATGACAGATTCAACAAGTTATATTCGCTGGTTCAAGGAACTTAATATAGACGATGTTTCCTCAGTTGGTGGCAAGAACGCTTCGTTAGGTGAGATGTTCCAAAACCTAACTGTCGAAGGGGTGCGGGTGCCCAATGGTTTTGCCATTACAGCGCAGGCGTATAACTATGTACTTGAGTACAATAATGTGTGGCCACTATTACATGATGTGCTTGATGGGCTCGAACCCGACAATATTAAGGCTTTACAGCAATGCGGCAAAAAAGCTCGAGAAATTGTATTAAAATGCAAACTACCTGATGACCTTAAAACATCGATTTTGAGTGGTTATAATCAACTTAAACAAGAATATGGAAATGAAATATCTCTGGCGGTACGCTCCTCGGCGACTGCCGAAGACTCCCCTGAAGCTTCTTTTGCTGGACAAAACGATAGTTACCTTAATATCAGTGGAGACGAGGCTTTGCTTGATGCTTATCAACGCTGCTTAGCGTCAAATTTTACCGACCGTTCGATTCACTACAAGTATGATAATAATTTTGACTTCTACAATGTGTATCTCTCTGTTGTGGTGATGAAGATGGTACGTAGTGATATAGGAACCAGTGGCGTGATGTTTTCCCTAGATACAGAGACTGCCTTCAAAGATGTGGTTTTCATTAATGCTGCTTTGGGTTTAGGCGAAAATATCGTTCAAGGCACAATCGAACCTGACAGTTTCTATGTTCACAAACCCACCTTTGACAAAGGTTACCGTAGTGTATTGAAACGCCGATTGGGACAAAAAAAATTAAAAATGATTTTTACAGATAATCTCAATACCAACAATATATCTGTGGAATATACCGAAAACATAGATACCAGCAATGAAGAAAGAGCACACTTTTGTATTACCGACGACGATGTCATGCTGTTGGCCGACTACGCTATTAAAATTGAAAACCATTATTCGCAAAAAGCCGGCTTTTACAAACCTATGGATATGGAGTGGGCAAAAGACGGTATCGACGGAAAACTCTATATTGTGCAAGCTCGGCCTGAAACAGTATCCTCACAAACAAATAGTACAACTCTTAAAGTTTACCACCTCAAAGAAAGCGCCAGCATCATTGCAAAGGGTCAGGCTGTTGGTACTCGAATAGGTGCTGGAAAAGTGAGAGTGATCAACAATGTTAAGCTTCTGAGCGACTTTAAACCTGGGGAAGTACTAGTTGCCGAAACCACCACACCAGACTGGGAACCTGTCATGAAAATCGCCGCAGCGATAGTGACTAATAGAGGAGGTCGCACTTGTCATGCCGCTATTGTGGCACGTGAATTGGGGATCCCTGCGATTGTAGGTACCAATAACGCCACTGAAAAACTTTGCAATAAGCAAGCCGTAACGGTTAGTTGTGCAGAAGGTGAACTTGGTCATATATATGAGGGTATTTTAAACTTCGATATTGAACATACTGATCTCAGTCAACTATCAAAGCCCAAAACACAGATCATGATGAATTTGGGTAATCCAGATCAAGCTTTTAGTCTTGCCTCTTTACCTGTTGATGGCATTGGACTGGCACGAATGGAATTTATTATTAATGAATACATCAAGGTGCATCCGATGGCGTTTAAACACCCAGAAAAAGTTGATGATGTGACTAGGGATAAAATCGACACGATCTGCACCGCCTATGAAAACCATCAAGACTTTTTCATTAAAACCCTTTCTGAAGGTGTTGCTACCATTGCAGCTGCGGTATATCCAAGACCCTGTGTTGTGCGCATGAGCGACTTCAAAAGTAACGAATACGCCACTTTGTTAGGTGGAAAGTTTTTCGAGCCCCAAGAAGATAATCCGATGATTGGGTTTCGTGGTGCTGCTCGTTATACTCATCCTGTTTATGCTGAAGGCTTTGCGCTGGAGTGCAAAGCGATGAAGCGGGTGCGCGATGAGATGGGCATGACTAATGTAATATTGATGATCCCCTTTTGTCGTCGGATTCAAGAAGGTGAAAAAGTACTTG
>CAJQKX010000257.1 GCA_905479025.1 uncultured Paraglaciecola sp. | reverse complement strand
TCGGCCAGTACTCACCAACAGATGCAATGCCTTATGCATCTTAATATCATTAGAATGATGCTGATTTCTGATCACAGAGCTAATAATTTGCACATCTTGATCATCTAGATAAGGCTGTTTTATGAGATAGCTGTCTAAGTTTTCGTAAATCAGGGTTCGACTCCAAGCCCCATTTTTCTTCAAACTAGAGCTTTTGACTCCCAACTGTAAATAATCATTAGGCGCAACACTATTTTGATTAAGAAAATACAAAATCGCTTTTTTTTGCTGAAAAACCAGAGGCTCTTCTGTTGAAAATGTATTCAGCCATGCTTGTATGACGTTGTTGGATGCCGAATTTACATGCATATTTTCAAGGTAATAGTGAGCCAAAGCAGCGGCATGTTTACAATCGGACTTCAGGTAACAATTACAATATGACTTAGCCCGATTTTTACTTTCATCATATTCAAAACGTGTTAAATAAGTTTTACTTCGTTCAGATTCACTTATAACTGACCCTCTCAATACCTGCTTATCCAGAGCGGCACTGATCACATGGCTCAAATGGTAAAGCCTCGCCCCTTTTTCCCAAGTTTTTTTGCTCAAAACGTCTTGCAAGTTAGTTTTGTTAAACATATTTAAATCGAGTACCTGATGATAAGTTGTGTTGACTACGTGAGGAAACAGAAAACCGCTTACATCATATAGTCAATTTTCATAACCTTCTATTATTTAAAAATTCTCATAATCAAACACTTGCCCAACACCCATCAACACCCAGTCTATTACTTACTTTGGTTATAAATTAAAATTCAAAATAAAAAACGTGGCTTCTAGCACATTCAGATCACAAACTTTATAAAAATCTAGCCGCTGCTGCCGCTAGATTTTCAGGCAGCAAGTGATACCCTCTTTTTGTTCAATCATGTCGATAAATTAACGCAAATATTATCAATATATGGAATTTGCCATAAGGATAACAAACAACCTAATACTTATGCTTCACCCACAAAATAATCGGTAGCGACGGTCTATCATTGGCGGTATGACTTCTGATAAAGGCCTGGCTAAAATAGTGATAATAAAGTAATGTTTTAAAGGTGTGTAAATCAAAGCTAATTTTACCACACCCGTTCATGCCACATAAGCGGTTAATGGGTTCGCCCCAAAATAGACGTGCAACACGCCAGTTAAGGACGAAACAATTGTAACGGTGAATACGTATCTAAAAGGCACGTTACTCAACGGTAATGAACCTCGGCGAGCTCTAAATATTCAAACATCTGAATGACATTGTCCCCCTAATCAATAAAAATAGTAAACCACTCTTTTTAACAGAATATCGACACGCTCTCGGTTACACAACAGAGATAAATAAAAAGAGTCCTAATCACAATAAATATTAATAATTAACAAAAAAGAAAGCTCGATAGGATATGGAATGCGGTCCTATTAACCACCGTATCTTTGAAAGATATGATATGTAATTCATGCTAAGCCATTTACTTTATTTGTTCCCACGAGTCTGGCACAAAACAAAGTTTCTAAAAAAGTATATTTTCACCTGAAATCAAAAACGATTAAAAAGCATGGGTAGCTTGAGGTATAGCCTGTCTTTCTTCCAATTCAAAAATGCATAGGCATTTACCTCGTCACTCCTTTATAATCCCCTACAATTCCCAAGCCAACGATAAAACAAGGCTTAAACATACATGTTTGAACAATTAGAACTAGACGATGACCTGATACACGCGGTGACGGACTTAGGTTATAAAGAACCCACTAGTATACAGTCACAGGTCATCCCACAAGCCATGAATGGCAAAGATATATTGGCCTCAGCCCCAACAGGCACAGGTAAAACTGCTGCATTTTTATTACCTACTTGTCAGTTTTTATTAGATTATCCACGACGCCAACCAGGTTCGACGCGGGTTTTGATCCTTACCCCTACTCGCGAATTGGCCTTGCAAATTTTTGAGCAAGCCAAAGCTATCAGCAAATATGTGCCACACATTGCATGTGGCGTCATCACCGGCGGCATCAACTACGGTACTGATCGTGAGTTATTAGAAAAAAACCTTGATATTTTAGTTGCTACACCTGGTCGCTTATTCGAGCATATCGAAAAAGAAAGCTTTGACTGTCGTGATATCGAATGCCTGATTTTAGATGAAGCTGACCGCATGTTGGATATGGGTTTTTCTCCCGTTGTCAACCAAATCGCCGTAGAAGCGCGCTGGCGCAAACAAACCATGTTGTTTTCAGCCACATTAAGAGGCAGCGGGATCGCACGTTTTTCTGATGAGTTGTTAAATGAACCCGTTGAATTAGAAGCGGACTCGAGCCGCAAAGAGAAAGGCATTATCCACCAGTGGATACATCTGGCAGATAACGCGACTCATAAACTTGACTTGTTAACTCACATTTTGAGCACACAAGTGGAAACAGCCATAGTGTTTGTTAAAACGCGTGAACGTTTAGCCATTTTAGTCGGCCAACTGCAATCTGTCGATATTGACTGCGTCTGGTTACAAGGTGAAATGCCTCAGGATAAACGCAATACCGCGATGGAACGTTTTCGTACAGGCGATGTAAAGATATTAATCGCTACTGACGTGGCAGCCCGGGGTATTGATGTAGAAA
>CAJQKX010000256.1 GCA_905479025.1 uncultured Paraglaciecola sp. | reverse complement strand
CTATTCTCGATTACAAAACCCTACCTGCTTTATGTTGGGGGTAGCGACGCACGAAAAAATCTACCGAGGTTAATTCATGCGTTTGCAGCAATCGGCACGGAGTCTCTTTCTACTTTCCAATTAGCCATCGTCGGTAAAATTCCAAACGCTGATGAGCTAGGTCAAATTGCGAGCGATGCAGGCTTAAATGATGACAATTTAAGGCTGTTGTCACACGTCACAGATAACGAGTTATCTCAACTCTATAATAGTAGCCGTGCGGTAATTGCGCCTTCACTCTATGAGGGATTTGGACTAACAGTATTGGAGGCTATGGCCTGCGGCACGCCTGTAATATGCTCAAACACGACTTCTTTAAAGGAAGTAGTTGATAACCCTATTGCAACCTTTGATCCATTGAGCATAGATGATATGGCGGTTCGTATTTCTCAGGTGCTCAACGATCGGCGGTACCGTGCCAAACTGATTAAAGCCGGGTTGGAGCGCGCAAATTCATATACGTGGGAGCTATCCGCAGCCCGCCTAATGAGTGCTCTGGAAGCTGCTTATCCAATCGAGAATGAAGTGAGCGTCACAGCTGCACGAAAAACCTTTCAAGAAACGATAAATACACTAGCAACTGAAATCACCCAAATACCGGACGTAAAGAATTGGAATAGACGGACGCTAGTCCCGATAGCTGAAGCTGTGGAACAGAATCACCCTTTTAACTCGCGACGAAGAACACTTTTTGTCGACGTATCAGAACTCGCCCAGAGAGATTCTGGTACGGGCGTACAGAGGGTTGCGAGATCCCTATTGGTAGAGTTAATTAAATCTCCCCCTAAGGGATACATAGTGAAGCCAGTATATGCAACCGTCGATGTTGAGGGCTACCAATACGCCCACCAATATGGAAACAGGTTGTTTGGAGATCATTTTTACCCGCAGATTGACTCACCCATTGAGTATAATGAAAGCGATATATTTTTTGGTCTCGACCTACAGCACCACGTCGTAGCAGCTCAAGCGGACTATTTGAGATCAATGCAAGAAAGAGGGGTTCAAATTTGGTTTGTAATATACGATTAACTACCAATTCAGTTTCCTGAATTTTGGGATCCGCAAGCCAACGTGTCAAAAATGCTTGAAGATTGGCTGAACCTAGCCTGTAGCTTTTCGAGCGTCTTATGCATTACGAGCACTGTCGCTGACGAACTGCGGCGTTGGCTGGCGAGCAGCGACCACCCCAACGCAAAAAACCTCAACGTTCAATCATTCCATCTTGGGTCTGATTTCGAGTTAAGTGTCACGACAAAGGGCATCCCCAAAAACTCGAAAGCAGTGCTTAGCCGCCTTCGTGATGCCCCATCATTTCTAATGGTTGGTACCGTTGAGCCCAGAAAAGCTCACGCTAGCGTTCTCGATGCGGCAGAGCAGCTGTGGGAAGAGGGAAAAATCTTCAACTTGATGATTGTTGGATCAAGAGGGTGGCTTGTCGATGAGTTGCTGGAGAGAATAGATAAAAATCCGCTCTTAAATAAGCATCTTTTCCTTTTAGACGACGTTAGTGACGAATATTTGAGCAAAATCTATGATCACAGTGACTGTTTATTAGCTGCTTCTTATGGGGAGGGGTTCGGGCTTCCATTGATCGAAGCGGCCAAGCGTGGATTACCTATTATTTGCCGTGATATTCCGGTATTCCGGGAGGTGGCCAAGGAATTTGCCCTGTACTTTGGCAGCGAAACTACTGAGTCTCTAGATGCTGCAATGCGGTACTGGCTGCGCTCTTATGCGAATGACTCTCATCCTAGGTCGCACGGCCTCCAGTGGCTGAGCTGGGAGCAAAGTGCGAGGCGCGTGAAAACGTTATAGTTAGAGCATGAGACACCAAGGAAACAGCTTTTAATAGATATCTCTGAGCTTGTTAAGCATGATGCTAAAACAGGAATTCAGCGTGTTGTTAGAAATATTCTCTGGGAACTTTTGATTAACCCTCCAGCGGGATATCGGGTAGCGGCAGTTTATGCTAGCGATGAGCTTCCCTATCGATATGCCAGTAATTATTCACGCTCGATTCTCCAGCAAGCAGGACAACCAGATGTGGATGAATATATTAACTATGCTTCGGGAGATATATTTTTAGGTCTAGATCTGCAGCCACAAGTCGTCACTAAACATCGAGATTTCTATCAAAAGTTGAGAAGGCAGGGTGTGAAAGTGCATTTTATTGTTTATGACCTGCTACCTATATTGTCGCCCCACTATTTCCCAGAAGGCGCATCTGAAGGTTTTGTGCCTTGGCTGGAGACCGTGGTAGAAAACGATAGCCCCATCTGTATTTCAAGAGCCGTAGCAGCCGAATTGGAAGACTGGACAATGAGAATGAAGTCAGACCAATGCGAAAAGTCTACGCCTAAATACTTTTCTCTCGGAGCAGATTTCGTCGGTAGAGAATTTTATAAATCGGCTAAGTTCCAACATGACTTCGTTACAGAGAGGATGGTTAACAAGCCCCGCTTTCTAATGGTTGGAACTTTAGAACCTCGAAAAGGACATACACAGGCCCTGAACGCTTTTGACCTGTTGTGGGCTGATGGTGTCGACGTAGACCTTATCGTCGTTGGTAAAAAAGGGTGGATGGCGGATTCATTGTGCCAGCGCTTACTAGATCATCCTGAAGCTGGTGAGCACTTGTTTTGGTTAGATGGAATTTCAGATGCTGACCTGAACAATACTTACGGCATCTCCAGTTGTCTTATAGCAGCATCAAGCGGTGAGGGTTTCGGACTGCCATTAATCGAAGC
>CAJQKX010000255.1 GCA_905479025.1 uncultured Paraglaciecola sp. | reverse complement strand
CCCTTGCGTTTAAAATTTGAATACGAAGGTAACAACTATATTGATGACCGCGCAGGTTCGCTAGATCAAGATAGTAATTGGAATATTGGCGCAGCGTACACTTGGAATGATTTTGACTTCAGTGTCAACTACCAGCGAGGTAATACTATAGGTTTTGGAGTCAATTATAATTTTAACTTGCATACTATCCGGCAGGTTAAAATTGACAACCCACCCCGTCAACTTAAAGCCAAAACCAACGATTTTCCTATCGAACAGGTAAACCGTAATAGACTAATAAAAGACCTTTACTATCAAGCAGGTTTTGCACTTGACGACTCGAATTTCACATCAGACTCGCTAACAGTGTTTGGCCAACAGACCAGCTACCGCGATAATGATGAAGCAATTGAAAGGATGGGGCGTATTATGGCCTATGAGCTGCCAGAATCCGTAAAAGAATATCGAATTGTTAATACATTAGGATCTATTCCTTTAGTGGAGACAGTCATTGACGCTGACATGTTTAAGATGCAAGCCAAATACCAGTCTTTAGAACCCAACTTAGCTAGTTCATACCAGCGACAATCTGTTAGTGAAGAATCCATTATTAACTACGATCCATTATTTACGGCTGGTTTTTTCAGCGGTATCGAAGCCTTTTGGATCCAGACATTTGGTAACCCAGAAGACTTTTATTTATATCAAGCTGGTGTCTTAGTAATTGGGGGGTATAGCTTTAATGGTAAAAGCAGTATCGCAGGTACGATTAAAGTCAATTTATTTGAAAATTTCGATAAATTCAACTTCACTACAGACGGTGCACTAAGCACCTTACCAAGAGTTAGAACCCGTGCAAGAGAGTATGTATCAAACCGTGAGGTAACCATGGAAAACTTGTTCTTACACTGGAACGATCGTATTACTCCTAATTTATATGCCCAAGTTTATGGTGGATATTTAGAGACGATGTTTGGTGGGGTTGGTGCTGAACTACTCTATCGTCCAGTGGATAGTAATCTGACTTTTGGTTTTGATTTGAATTACGTACAACAGCGGTCATACGAAAATGACTTTGATTTTTTCGATTATAAGGTACTAACCGGACACGCAAATATATATTGGCAGCCACAATTTTTAGCTGGCACTTTATTGACATTAAATATTGGTCAATATTTAGCCAAAGACAAAGGGGTAACTGTAGACTTTGCTAAACGATTTGACAGTGGCGTTGTTGTAGGCGCATATGCAGCTTTTACTGACGTCAGTGCAGAAGAATATGGCGAAGGTAGTTTTACCAAAGGTTTTTACTTATCTATTCCTTTTGACTTATTCTCGCTCAAGCCAGCTAAAGGCGCAGGTCGATTACCTTGGATACCCATAGCAAGAGATGGTGGACAGGCACTAGCTCGCCCAATTTCACTTTACAATGTAACAGAAGAACGTTCACATTTTTAACAATAATTGTAACTTCCACTTGATTAAACATAATGTGGATGGAGCCTAGACTAAAACGGTAATAATGAGTTAAATCCGAGCATACCTATGGAGGCGTGAGGTCTGGTTATAATTGGCTGTTGTGATTGATATGTATTCGCGAAAAGTAGTGGGTTGGAGCATGAGTTAACGCATGCAAGCACAATTAGTTATTAATCCGTTAAGAAGGGCTATTTGGTAGCGTAAACCTAAAGCGGGTTTGATTATGCATACTGAACGAGGCTCGTAATATGCGAGTCATCAATATAGAAAGGGGCTATCGGCCCACTGTATCAAAGGCAGTATGAGTAGCAAAGGCGATTGCTGAGACAATGTTGTGGCAGAAAGCTCCTTCGTAAGCCTGAAAAATGCTGACCACGTCACTAATTATGACTGGGACTTAAGGACTTTAACCAACTTGCTGGTTGTCTTAACTGCCTTTTTATTTGTTACACTTCTACGTGCATAAAGGTTTGAGCATGAATATTGTGTTTCGTACAATATTCATACGCTTTTAAACCACTGACTTGTTGAGCAGCAACCTTGTTTTCGCACTTATCTGATGTTTGGCGTTGTTGTCGCATAATATTTTTGATTAATTATCAAAGATATCATTCTGAAATACTAGGTTGATATCTAAAAGACAGCCTTTGCTTGACGCTTGCATCATCCTCCTTAAAGCAGGTTTTTCTTTATAACTACAACTGTTAATGGCATAATCTTATGCTTTAAAAGCATATTTAAAGACTTTATAACGTTACTTATTGACATCAATCTTTACATCCATCATTTCAAGGGTCTTGAAAAAAGTGAAATTCAAAAAAATACTGCTCGTGTTTGGCACTCGCCCAGAAGCGATAAAAATGGCGCCTTTAGCATTAGAGCTGATGAAAAACCCCAAGTTAGAAGTAGAGATATGTGTCACGGCACAGCATCGTGAAATGTTAGATCAGGTGCTAAATTTGTTTCAAATCACACCACAATATGATTTAAATTTAATGCAAGCTGGGCAGGATTTATACGATATAACCAGTCGTGTGTTACTAGGTATAAAGGGCGTGATATACCAAGCAAAGCCAGATTTGGTGTTAGTACATGGAGATACCACCACTACTTTTAGCACCGCATTAGCCGCATTTTATCAAAAAATTCCTGTTGGCCATGTTGAAGCGGGGTTGCGCACAGGTGATATTTATAGTCCCTGGCCAGAAGAAGCTAATCGTAAACTGACTGGGGCTTTGGCTGACATCCACTTTACGCCAACAGAAAAGTCCCGACAGAACTTACTGGCAGAAAATGTGCCTGATGAAAAAATATTTGTGACGGGTAACACTGTTATTGATGCCCTATTACAGGTAGTTAACATCATAGACCATGATCAGGCCCTTAAAGATTCGATGCAGCAACGTTTTGACTTTATTGACTCGACTAAAAAAATCATCCTAGTGACAGGCCACAGACGAGAGAGTTTTGGCGGTGGATTCGAGCGAATATGCGAAGCCTTAAAAATATTAGCGCAAAGGGATGACGTACAAATAATATACCCTGTGCACCTTAATCCGAACGTAAAAGGGCCTGTCGACCGTATCCTCAAAGACGTCAGTAACATTCATCTAATTGCGCCCTTGGATTACCTACCTTTTGTTTATTTAATGAGTCAATCCTATCTTATCTTAACCGATTCGGGTGGGGTGCAAGAAGAAGCTCCCTCGCTAGGTAAACCTGTACTGGTTATGCGAGATACCACTGAACGACCCGAAGCAGTAGCAGCAGGAACGGTGAAACTAGTAGGCACTGATCTGCAAAAAATTGTTGATGAAACGAATCAGTTATTAAACGATACGCAAGCATACAAAGACATGTCATTTGCCCATAACCCTTATGGTGACGGAAAGACATGTTCAAGAATTACCAATATATTAATAAGCAGGGATGAAGTTAATGACGTTTGAAAAAATTTGTGTAGTGGGATTAGGTTATATTGGTTTACCAACGGCAGCCGTTATTGCATCACGTGGCATAGAAGTA
>CAJQKX010000254.1 GCA_905479025.1 uncultured Paraglaciecola sp. | reverse complement strand
GACCGTAATAACCTCATCTCCCGGCCCAATGTCTAAAGATCTAAGCGCTAGCTCTAATGCATCAGTGCCACTATTAACACCTACGGCTGATTTAGCACCAATATACTTGGCAAACGATTGCTCAAAATGCTCAACTTCCTGACCTAAAATATATTTGCCACTTACCAGCGTTTCTTTAATAAGACTCTGTATATTATCTTGGTGAGCCTTGTAAGATGACAAGGGATCTGCGAGGAGTATCATCTAAATAATCTCGACCAAAGGTACAAACCGAATCCACTTGACGGATGACTTTCCTAATTTTTCTTCTTTATTCATTATTTCTTTTTCATGATTCCACGCAAATAGAACCGCGTAATCTGGATTACTACTATGAAAAACATCAGGTTTTACAACTGGAATATGCATCCCTGGAGTATACTTTCCTTGTTTAATAGGCGTTGTATCTGAGATAAAAGAAATAAGCTCGGGACCAATGCCACAATAATTCAAAACTGTGGTGCTTTTTGATGTGGCACCGTATCCGCAAACTGCGGCGCCTTCGCCTTTTAACTTCTCTAACAGAGATACGAGCTGATGCTTTGAACGCTCACAACTTTCTCTAAATTTCTCATAAGTCTCCGCCTTGTCAAGCCCCTGCTCGACCTCAGCATTGATGACAGTAGAAACGCGGCTATGCTCGACATGAGAACTGCTATCAAGACAAAAATGATATCTCATTGAGCCTCCATGAGTGATTTGATACTCAGTATCAATCAAACGAAGTCCCTGTCGAGAAAATGCAGCCTTAAGGCTAATCGCAGAGAAGACATAAATATGCTCATCATAAATTTGATCATATGAGGTCTTTTCAATCATGGCACCCAAATACGGCTCTTCAAAAACAAAAACACCTTCGGGCGCCAATAGTGCAGCGACATTTGACGCTAGACTATTTAAGTCTGGGATGTGACAAATAACATTAGCTGAGACAATTAGATCAGCCAACACTTTGTCATCCACTATTTTATTAACTAAGGTCTCATCAAAAAAGCTTTTAGTACAGTTAATGCCTCTAGCTATAGCAACATCTGCAACGTTGCCTGATGGCTCAACCCCCAAGTGTTTATATCCGGAATCACTAAAATTACCTAAGAGGATGCCGTCATTGCAACCTATTTCTACGACGAAAGACTCCTGCGCACTTAACTTATATCTATCAACCGTCGATTCGTAAAACCCCTTAAAATGCTCAGTCATGGCTTGAGACGTGCCTGAGAAAAAGGCATATGAATCATTAAACATTGCTTCGGGTTCCGGATTTTCTAACAACTGAAACATCTTACAATCACTACAAGAGGCAACTGCCATCTCATAAAAAAACTCATTTTTAGCGTCACGATCAGGCGTAAATCCATTAGCAATTGGCTGAGCACCAAAAGACATGAATGGCTTAATCGGAGTCTGACAAATACGACAATTGGAAATCATAAATTACACCTATGTTGAAAAATTGATAAAAATTTAGTTTGGAGTTCGACAATAAAGCATCAAATACTATCAAAGCAAGGATGATCCCGCTTATGCGTTTTCTCTTAATATCGTCAAGATCGCGTTTATGATATATTTTATTTGATGCTCTTCTAACAAGAAATGACTGGGTAACGTTACCCCTTTTTCTGAAATTCTATACGCATTCGGATTCTCAGCACGCCCATTTGGCATATATCTTTTATACGCTGGAACTAAAGACATAGGATAGAAGAATGGCCTTGATGCAATCCCGTGACTTTCCAGAGAAGCTCTTAGCTCAGCCCCACTGAGCATATGACTATCCCCCATGACTAGCGTAGTTGCCCATGCACCGTTACGAACATCATCAGATTCCATATTCAACTGAAGATCAGGTTCTGATGCAAGCCCTTCCTTATACTGACTGAGTATCGACATTTTTTTTCCTACTAATTCGTCGATTCTATCAAACTGAGCCGATGCTACAGATGCCTGAAGATTAGAAGGCATATATTTTGGCGCTGGTTCGAGGACAAAATATGGATTTTCACTGGACCTGCCATGATCTCTTAAAAACTTTGCTCTTTTATATACATTATCATCATCTATCAACAACGCGCCACCCTCACCCGTCGCTATAGTCTTAGTACGGTGAAAGCTATGTACCCCACCTATCCCGAACTTTCCAGCTCGAACACCTTTGTACGTTGAACCTAAAGCTTCTGCAGCATCTTCTATCAAATATATACCATGTGCATCCGCTAAAGCTTGAATCTTCCCCATTTCTGGCATGTTACCGTACAAATCGACCACAATTATCGCTCTAGTCTTGCTTGTAATTCTCTTTTCGATTGATTTAGCCGACAAACACCAGGTGTTGTCGTCTATATCTGCAAACACTGGAGTGGCTCCCGTATACGTGATTGGAGCAATAGAACCTGTCCATGTACACTCCGGTGCAATCACTTCATCACCTTTCTTAATATCTAGAGCTAAAAGTAAAAGATGAATTGCATGTGTGCAGCAAGGGGTCATCAATGCATACTTTCTTCCATGCCAATCGGCAAATCTCGATTCGAATGACTCTACATAATCATAGTTGTCCCAACCATTTTTCATCATCTCAGCTACGACAGAGGATTCATGATCGGTCATCCAAGGCCCGGCCAATAATTTTGGAGGAATTTTCATCTGATAGTAACCTTTTGTAATTGAAATTTAGCATCCAAGTTTGGGACCAATGAAAAGAAAAAACTCGAGCTC
>CAJQKX010000253.1 GCA_905479025.1 uncultured Paraglaciecola sp. | reverse complement strand
ATGCTCGCAATTTTAAAAAGCAGCCAGGCGATTTATTTATTGTCATGGAGCCAAAGCATCTTCATGCCTTAAAAAACTTATTAGGCGTTAGCTATCAGGTCACATTAATTGGCTTATGGCCTGAAAAGAAAAATTCTTACGTACACGACCCTTATAGTGCTAATCAAAAATATTTTAATAATTGCATTGATTACTTAGCATTATGCGTCGAAGCAATAGCTTGCAAGAGCGCCAATGCTGAAAAGTAAGTAGCCGGTTCCAACGGGCGATCTACTTGCATTGACTGCAGGGCAAGTCATAAAGTTTCTTCAGACAATGCTTTTAATGGCTGGTAAGGATTTTTTAGTAGTGATTAACGAAAAAATACTTGTTCTTTAAATTAGGATCAAACGAATACGAGCAGGGAGTGTTTGATATTTTTTCTTGATTCTCGCCACAAGTTAGACTGCTCTAATCGGGCCAATTATGAAACTATCTATAATACTTTGTACGTACAATAATGCATCCTCATTGGGTCGCACACTCAATGAGATAAACCAATGTCTAATTCCACCCGACTGCGACGTCGAGCTGCTTTGCGTGGATAATAAGTCATCAGACAATACTAGGCAGGTGGTGAACGCAGCCTGTAAACATAGTAGCTTCAGCTTTCAGTATTTATATGAGGAAAATCAAGGCCTCTCATATGCTCGAAACCTTGGTTTAGCAGCAGCCACCGGTGACTATATTTTATTTACCGATGATGATGCGCAGATCAACTCCGGCTGGATTGTTAATTACTGCAATTCGATTCAGCATGAACAGCCTGATTGTTTATATAGCCAGATTTTTATTATTTGGGATAAGCCCAAGCCTTGGTGGTATCTTAAAGAATACGCACCGTTTTTTGTTCACCTCGACTACGGGGCTGAATCGACGCTTATTGCGGATTATCAGCACGAGTTTTTTGGTAAAAACTTCTGTATTAGAAGAGCGCTATTAAATGAATTCGGTGGTTTCGATCCGCGGCTAGGTCGCTGCGGAGACAAGCTAATTGCCGGCGAAGAAACGCTGATCTACAAACGATTGATAGCGGGCAATTACAAGGTGATGTATTTTCCTAGTGCCTCTGTGGGTCACCGGCTTAAGGCTCGAGAGTATGAGCTAGAAAATATGAAAAAAATGTATAGCGATTCGGCTTATAGCCTCTTTCACATTTCAAAAATGACGGCTACCAAAAAAATATTGGGGCGGCCTATTTACCCGTTGAAACTGTCAATTCTACAATTGCCACTCCATATTATGGCCTTGCTGGGCTATGCTTTAGTAGGGCGTCGTGCCCGAATGGTCTATCATTATTTTTTGGCCATTAAATACTTTAAAGTTATTTGGTTGTGGCTTCTTAATCCATGAAAAAAAATGTTCTTTTTATGATTCATTGTGAGCAGAATACCGGCTATGCAATTGAGAAGCTTGAGGGGATTTTTAATGCTGCGGCGTTGAAAGCAGGCTTCCTTGAAAGCCAAATCCATTGGAGCTTTAGCAAAGTACATGAGCCGTCACAGCAGATATATGAATTAGATTTCCATAATGGCAGCGTTGCGAAGCAGTTGGCTGAGCTTTTAGCCGTTACGAAATTTGATACTATTTTGGCGTTTGATTTGCCCTTTCCCAGTTCGATCGTGAGCGTTGCCAAGCAATTCAAGGTGGGTAGAGTCATCTCGTATTGGGGGGCCAGTATGAGCGACATAAATAAATGGCCGTTATTAGGTCTCAAAAAGCTCGAGTATCTAATTAAACAACGAAGATCTGCAGATCTTTATCTTTTTGAGTCAAAAGCAATGCAGCGCACGGCGACTCATGGCCGCGGTCTTCCTATAGGCAAGACACATGTTATTCCATTAGGCGTCGATCTCTGTCAATATTTCCCAGAGGAAAAAAAAGTGTACACCCACTTGCAGCTTAAGATACCTCAAGGGCGCAAAGTGATTTTTTATTCTGGCCATATGGAAGCGCGAAAAGGCGTCGGCACGATAATTAAGGCGGCACTTAAACTTGCACAAGATGGAAGAATAGCTGAATTACATTTTGTTTTGTGCGGGAATAAAAATAATGAGGAAGACGTTTATCTAGCCAATTTACGCGGCAGTGACGCAGCAGAACATGTGACATTTGCAGGGTATAGAAACGATATTCCAGAGTTGATGCGCTCAAGTCATATTGGTGTAATTGCTTCCGTCGGGTGGGACTCGTTCACGCGCTCGAGTATTGAAATGCTGGCATCTGGTTTGCCGTTAGTTGCTTCTAATCTTGGTGGGTTGGCCGAAACGACAGTGCATGAAGAAACAGGATATCTTTTTACACCAGGCGATTATGTTGAATTAGCGGATCGCATACACGACCTTGTGAACGACCCCATTAAGTATCGGCATTTTTCCGAAAATGCACGGGCACGTGCAGTATCCCTTTTCGATGAGTCCGATCAGGTCGGACGAATTTCTCAAACGCTTAAAGACAATCAATATGCTTGAATATTTTCGTGGGCTAATCCGGATCCTCAACCGGACGCAAAAAATTAAGATACTTATATTGCAGTTTTTCTTTTTACTGTCGGCATTGATTCAAGTGGCTGGCGTCGCATCGATCGCTCCGTTCATTGCCGTTATTAGTAATCCATCATTAGTTGAATCAAACCCGCTTTTGATGTTTTTATTCGATTTTCTAAACCGAGAATCGATGTCCGAATTTTTAATGGCATACGCTGTTTCAGTGGCTGCGTTTATACTTGCAAGCAACATAGTGGGCGCTTTTGTCCTATGGCTGCTATTTCATTACTCGATAAATTTAGGCGCTGAGCTACAAAACCGTCTGTATAGTAATTATATGGATAACGAATATATTTATTTCGCCGATAGAAACTCTTCTAGTCTTATCTCTAATCTCACCATGCAAATCCCGCGATTTATTTACATGGTGATCCAGCCTATGTTATTGATGGTCTCTCAAATTTTTGTCGTTCTCATTATTGTCATAGGCTTGTTATATCTTGATCCGGTATTAGCATTAAGCTCAGCAATGATAGTTGGGGGTATTTATTTTGGTATTTATTTAACAGTGCGAAAAAAAATGGTCGATGCGGGTGAGACCGTAACTGATATAACTAAAAAGAAACTACTTCTTTTAAATGAAAGTATTATTGGTATTAAAGAGGTGAAACTACTGGATGTAGAAGGTTGGTATGGAGCTGAGTTAAATGAAACTACTAAAAGAGGCTTAAATGCTAGTGCTTTTATCGCTCTTGCTGGTGATTTACCTAAGTTTATTGTAGAGACGATCGTCTTTATTGCGATTCTTGGGTTGTCAATATATCTTATATTAACTGAGGAAGTGAGCGGTTCTGCGATGGCGCTTCTCAGCTTCTATGCGATGGCTGGGTATAAGCTATTGCCAGCTGCACAAACTATTTATAAATCTGTGGCTTCTATAAAGGCAAATGGTAGTACGGTTAGCGTGATTGAAAAAGAGCTTGAGGAGTCAGGGCGGTGGTTGCGCCGGGAGCAGGAAAATATCCAGAAACCGCTAGCAAACGGATCCAACTTCGATATTCATTTGGTCGGGGTTTCTTATAAGTATCCACGAGCAAAAAATAATACTGTAGCCAATCTTGATCTGATAATAAAAGAATATTCGATGGTTGCTTTTGTTGGGGCAAGCGGTGCTGGTAAGAGCACTGTTGCTAACCTTATTTTAGGTTTACTACATCCTACGGATGGCAAGGTTAAAGTAGGCGATCGAATTATTGATAAGAGTAATTTGAAAGCCTGGCAGGCTAATGTTGGATATGTTCCGCAGAGCATCTTTCTAATCGATGATAGCGTTGCTAAAAATATTGCTTTTGGTATTGCCTCCAGTGAAATTGATTTTGAGCGTCTTAAGGAGGCCGCCCGAAAGGCCAATATATTAGACTTTATTTTTGAGCAGAAAGAGGGTTTTGAATTTCGCGTCGGAGAGAATGGCGGTAGGCTTAGTGGCGGGCAACGGCAGCGAATAGGTATTGCCAGGGCGCTCTACAAGAAACCTCGTATTCTGGTCTTGGATGAGGCTACGTCGGCTCTGGATAATGTAACCGAGCGAAGAATCTTACACGAGATTCATCAGCTGGCAAAATCCATGACCATCATTATGATCGCGCATCGCTTGACTACTATTGAAAATGCCGATGAAATTGTGGTTTTTGAGAATGGCGCAATATCGGCTAGGGGTGATTATTTGAATTTAGTTGATTGTAATGATTATTTTCGATCTTTAGTCAGTAGAAATAAAGACGAAAGCAGTGAAAAGTTATGACGAATGAACAAACTTCTTGATCTTTGATCAGGCAGCGGTGGCAGGTGGCTCAGTTGAGCGAATTATAGAGGTGATGAATTTATTAGGTAGATACGGCTTTGTTTTTGTGACA
>CAJQKX010000252.1 GCA_905479025.1 uncultured Paraglaciecola sp. | reverse complement strand
CCATTGAGGTCTCCATGTCACGATTGACACTAGAGGCCGAAGCGGCGGCTCTTAAAGCAGCATTATTGGTTGCGATGGCGAGTGCCATTATGATGCCTTCCGATTAAAGGGCAGCGCAATGACCTCGGGGTTTCTAGCGTTGTAGACTAATGCACTTTGCACAGAGCAGCAGCCTTATGGTCTTTTCCTGTCAGTCAATACATGTTGCACCATGCGTTAGACCCAAGTTGTATCCCTTCAGCTAATGCATGCGGCAGCATACGTAAGCCTTAGGTCGTATCCCTTCAGCTGTTACACGTTGCACCGTGCGCAAGCCTTAGGGTCTTATCAAGCAAACCTCTCCTGATCGCTGACGAGGGACTTTCACCCCGTAGCAGATTTAAAAGAGCTGAAAGCCAGCCGATATCGTTACGATAACCGAGGCTATCGCTTGATCTTAATATTACAGGAATGTGTAAGGGCGTTCCCGTGTGTCCTATAGAAGGTAACGGCGAGATAAATGGCGTTTTAGGGATAAATCTGCATTTTATACCAATTTGGAATTTAATCTTAGATTCGAAGCCTAAGACCATTATCAATTTTAGCCGGTACAAGCATAGTCACATGTCTCAGCAACAACACAGGAGTTTAAAACGCCTGCCTCAGGAACCATTTTTAAGTTTTTTACGGCTCCTCAACACTGCGTTTGATATCAAGGCTCACCTTCTCAAGCCACTGCTTCCGCTGTTCCAACCTGTAGCCTTGCCCATAACCAGCCCCAACACTATTCACAGATTTCCAACCACCAATTTGATCGATCATATCCATAGGGCAATCAGCAGCCCGAAGACGGTCTCTCATCGTATGCCTGAGGCAATGAGCTGTCAGTCCTCCAAAGTCCCGCTTGAGCCATTTATTCAAAGCAACAGACGCATATGAGGCATGACAGTGACCACCTCTGATAAACCTAGGGAACAGCCATTCCCCATCTGAGTGGCCAAAAGCTAATTTAATCGCTTGGCGAGCATACCCAACCAACGGCAGTGTTCTCTCAGAATTTTTTGTCTTTAACCTCCTGCCTGAGTTTGGACGAATGTGGATCAGGTCATTCTCAAGGTCTGCGTCAGCCAGCTTAAGCCCCACTATCTCTGCTAATCTACAGCCTGTCTCCCCTAGCAAAGGCATCAGCAGCCTTGCTTGGTTACCGGATGACAATGCTATGTCATACGCTTGCTTGAGTTGGTCATCAGAAAATACACCACGCTTGAAGCTATCATCGCCCTCACCTTTAATAACAATACGACTGAACGGATTGCGTTTATTCAGATCAAGTTCGGCGTAAGCATAATTGAAAATAGCAGATAGGCTCACCAACCTACGCCTGATGGTACCTGTTCTATTACCCTTGGACCGCAGGAAGCAGACAAATACTTTGGCATCCTCACGGCAGTAATCTGCCACATTCTTATTCCCTACCAATTCAATAAGGGTACTCGCAGCTACTCTTGGTGGGGTGGTCCTGATATCCCGCAGGGCAATGTATTCAGAGGCGATATGAGAGAGAAGTGACGCCTCAGGTTTGAAGCTTTCAATGACAGCAGCTATGTTGACTTGACTGACAGAGGACTTTGACCTCCATGAGGCCTCAAGAACATTACTAAGACGTTCTGCATAAGCTTTGACTTCATAATTATCCGTCGTCAAAGCAACCCTGATGAACAAACCATATGCTGATACTGCGTATTTGGGAACTCTGCGATTATAGTAAAAGGTACCGTTGCGACTAATAGTGTACGGAATGTGTGACACGATGATATCTCCTAATGTTAAAACATAAGGAAAGTCAGCAAGCTACACTTAATGAATGGTGCCCCCACACGGACTGCAGAAGCTTAAAGTTGCACCATATCAATTCCTACGTGTAAGATTCACACGGTTAATACTGCCTGTCAATGGAATGTGTACCAAATGTGTCCACGACAGATAATTCAGATTGTATTGCCCCATTACCAGAGGCAGGTTGGAAGTTGGGTGCTGCTTGGTGCGGGGGCTTGGTCATTGATTCCTGTTTTGCGCACCGATCACATTTGATGCAAAAACCCTGTTTTAACAATTTTGATGACGCTAACAGCCCTTTGCGGAAATTCCCGAAAACACCGACAAACTATGGATTTGAGTCCATTGTGATCGCAGTAAAGGACAGCGCGAATGATAGCGAAGTGTAGAAGCACCATTCTGAGCTCCGTTGAGGCGGATAATCTGTTATGGCCGAGCGCTACATTAGCAGTCCTCGCGAGGTTTATAACGTGATTTGTATTTCGTTCCCAATCAGATGGGCCAACCCAACTGATCGCAACTTTATCCCTTGGCGTACCAGCCGTTGTCGACATAAGTCGCATTGCCGTTTACAAAGCTGGCCTCGTCAGACGCTAGGAAAACGACCGCCGCGGCAACTTCTTCTGGATAGCAAATGCGCCCCTGAGTGGCTGCCATTCCGGATTCTTCCCATTTCTGCCCAGCGGCATCCAGTTCGGCGATTTCCTTGAGGCCGTGTGCCGTTTCAACAAAGCCCGGACAGACCGCGTTGCAGCGGATGCCGGCATCACGGTACTCAGTCGAAATGGCGCGCGCCAACTGAAGCACTGCGCCCTTGGACATGCAGTAGACCGATTCTAGTGCATAACCCAGCTCGGCCGCGATCGAAGAGGTGATGACGATAGAACCACCGCCATTTGCGCTCATGTCCTGGACCGCGCGGCGGCAAGTCAGAAAGGCAGATTTCACATTCACATCCATCAGCCAGTCATATTCTTCCTCGGTGGTTTCATGCATCGGCTTCACGATGATAGTGCCCGCATGGTTGAA
>CAJQKX010000251.1 GCA_905479025.1 uncultured Paraglaciecola sp. | reverse complement strand
GGAAATTCTTGAACAACGCATCAAGTCGTTCCCTGAAGTTAATAAAGTTTTTGCGCGAATTGGTACTGCTGAGGTTGCCACAGATCAATGCCGCCCAATGTTGCCGACAATTTCGTGATATTAAAACCACGTAGTGAATGGCCTGATCCGAGTAAAACCAAGAATGAATTTGTCGAAGAGCTGGAAGCCTCTCTGGAACAGCTACCGGGCAATAACTACGAATTTACTCAACCGATACAAATGCGCTTTAACGAACTTATTTCCGGCGTTCGCTCTGACCTGGGCATTAAAGTGTTTGGTGATGACCTCGATCAATTGGTATTGACCGCTAACGACATTCTTAAGGCGATCAATCAGGTGTCGGGGGCAGCCGATGCCCGCGTTGAGCAAGTAACGGGCTTGCCGACCTTATCAGTTATTCCCAAGCGCACCGCCCTGGGTCGATACGGTTTAAATGTGGTGGAGCTACAAGACTGGGTGTCCGCTGCCATTGGTGGTGAATCGGCAGGCTTACTGTACGAAGGGGATCGACGCTTTGAGTTGATTGTTCGTTTACCTGAAACGCTACGACGTGATATTGACCGGCTGGCTTTTTTACCCGTGCCTTTACCCAACGGCGATTATATTCCGTTAGAGGAAGTTGCCACCTTGGATATTTCGCCAGGGCCTGCGCAAATCAGTCGGGAAAACGGCAAGCGTCGGGTAGTCGTCACGGCGAATGTGCGAGGCCGCGACCTCGGCAGCTTCGTTGCGGACGTTAAATCTCGTATAAGCAACGATGTTGATATACCGCCGGGATACTGGCTGGATTACGGTGGCACCTTTGAGCAGTTGGAGTCGGCCAGTCAACGCTTAGCTCTCGTTGTACCCATTACTTTATTTGTCATTATTGGCTTGTTGGTAATCGCTTTCGGTTCACTTAAAGATGCGTTAATCGTCTTTACCGGCGTGCCGTTGGCGCTGACCGGTGGTGTACTTTCTTTATGGCTGCGAGATATGCCATTGTCGATTTCCGCCGGTGTAGGCTTTATCGCATTGTCTGGGGTCGCTGTACTCAACGGCCTAGTCATGTTGGCCTTTATTCGTGACCTCTGGCATGAGAAAGGCGATTTATTGGAGTCAGTGGTTGAAGGTGCGTTGATCCGATTACGCCCCGTATTAATGACTGCGCTGGTCGCCAGTCTTGGGTTCATACCAATGGCATTAAACACAGGAACAGGTGCAGAAGTGCAACGGCCTCTGGCAACGGTAGTGATTGGAGGTATTATTTCATCGACGTTGCTGACGTTGTTTGTATTACCCGTTTTATACCATTGGTTGCATCGAAAAAAAAGTAACCATTAGTTAGGAGGTGTGCCTCCAAGCTGGGGCACTTTAGCAATGAGCAAAATAATTATTGTATTTTTAGCTGTATATTTTATCTCTTTCTTTGGCCTCGCTGTTGTCTGGCGAAACTATGCGGTTGCCAAAAAGACTGGGGCTAATGCCTTCAAATTGAATAAAAAAATCGGGGCTGAAGCTATCACCGGTTTATATTTTAAATTCCTTCCATTGGTTTCAATTCTGATTTTTACACTTTATGCATTCTTTCCAACACTTTACCAATCGTTAGGGCCAATTACTTTAATCAATCACAAGGCATTTCAGTTGATCGGCATGGGTATCATGGTTGTCGCTTTAGTATGGATTGTAGTCGCACAGTCTCAAATGGGCGCATCTTGGCGTATTGGTATAGATCACGATGAGAAGACAGAATTTATTCAGAAAGGTCTTTTCCGTTACTCCAGAAACCCCATTTTTGTAGGCATTATTTTCACGTCTTTTGGTTTTTTCCTCGTACTTCCAAATCCCTTTACTTTAACTATCCTCATGTTAGATATAGCGCTAATACAAATACAGGTAGCTATAGAAGAACAGTTTCTTACAGAAATGTATGGCGAAGAATATACAAAGTATTGCCAACACGTCAAACGTTGGATTTAGCAACGGGAGGGAGGGCGTAGAGGTGCAACGGTTTTGAAAGCTATAGTATTAAAGAGTATCCATCGCGCTTAGGAAATTATCTAGGCTCAGAAAAACTCCTGCTTAAACATCAATAGACCTCTCGATTAATCAATTTAACACTGAGTAATAGAAACATTATCTATCGAATGCGGAACTTCTTGTTGCTTAAGTATATGACCGACTGACAACTGGCTCTCGAGTGTCTACTTATAGGCAGTAGTAGACTCTCAAATTAATTCAAATTCTGTGTATCTAAAGTGCCTATCAAGTCTGAGCGAATACAACTAAGCCCAGCCTATTCCATCTTTTCCTCGAAACTTTGAACGATATTATACTCATAAGCCTTTTTGGCCTGCCCGTACAACCCCTTCTCCGTATCTTCAATCGTATTTTTGTCGTTGTCGTATGCAGACAAGCCAAATTTAGACCAGCCAGATGTCCAGTAGTCAACATGCATTGTGATATCAATTGCATCTCGGTCTGGGGCGAGCAAAAAAGCGACAGGGATACCTTCTTCATCAATACGCTGTGCTACGCGGTACGCTGCCATCATCAAACTTTTGTTTCCTCCGTGTACAATAAAAACCAAATGTTCATCTGATAATTTAGCCCCAACTGCCTCAGCCAAATCAGTCGTCTCGTTTCGCATATCTTTTTTTATGAAATCTTTGCCCGCCATCGCAGAGCTAGAAACTAGAAAAAGAGCAAGCAGAAAAATACTTTTATATAACCAGAGCATAAAATCTTCCTCGGCATTTGATACGAGTCAATTTTCAATTCAGTGGATACATCCAATACCATTATTGCTAGACGCGTTTTTACGTCGTATATAAAGGCCATAAAGGAACCCTTTTGGTAGTATTTTCATAACTTTTTATACGGGTACGGATTGTCCACAAGCGCGTTAAAAACCAAGTGCTTGGGCTATCGAAAGTGCTAGTTTTAGAGGAATTTAGCGTTGGGACAAAAGGGTTCCCTTTTGTCTATCATTGGAAGAAAGATAATCATGTCTGAGTATTGGTGGTCTATGGGGAGCTTTTCTGGGCGCGTGTTAGGTTATGCACGCGTATCAACAGAAGAACAACATTTGGATCTACAGATCGACGCTTTGGAAGCGGCTGGCTGCATACGCATATACTCAGATCAGGGAATTTCGGCTGTTGCAAAATACCGAAAAGGGTTTGAAGAGGTTCTTACTGAACTACAATCTGGCGATGTTCTTGTCATTTGGAAAATGGATAGAGCTTTTCGTTCATTACGCCATGCACTCGACATACTGGAACAGTTTGAAAATCGAGATATACAGTTCCGCTCTCTGACCGACCAGATCGACACGACAACCCCAATGGGAAAATGCATGTACCAAATCCGCAATGCCTTTGCAGAACTTGAAAGGAACTTAATTTCTGAGCGTACAAAAGCAGGAATGGAGGCCGCACGAAAACGCGGAAAACATATTGGTCGTCCAAATAAATTGACGAGCGAGCAAATCGAATGGGCAAGAGTTCAGCTTTCAGAAAAACCTGAAGCAACAATAACTGGCATTTCAAAAGAGCTAGATATTTCTGCCAAAACACTCAAGCGCCACCTGAATTAATCCTCATCAATAAGGTTTTATATTCTTATGATAATAAAAACTGAAAACTCCGTGAAGGCTGTTAAATTTCTAGCGCCACTTATATTTTTAGCCTCATGCTCAACGACCAGCATTGACGATCAAACGAAAGATGAAACCCCTGTTCAGAAAGGGAGTGAATACACGTTAAAAACTGAGGTGCATACCCACGATTATTATCGCCCCCCTGAAAAACATATGTGTAAAGCCATTGCACAGATGCTGGTTAATCGAAACGACTACCACCCTTTGCAAATCATTGAAGTATTTCCTAGCCCGTATGGACGACCATTGGGTTTTCATTACGACTTTGATATGACCCCGCGTGATAACCTCTTGAATAGGCTAAATTCTGGTAAGGTCTATGGACGCGTTTATGAAGATTACGGGCCACGTCATAGCTATGTATATAAGAACTGCATGGCACTTGATAGGAAAGCACTGGTTGATGATTACATGGGTGTCATGAGGCGGTGTTATGGGAGCAGTTTTGGAATTTACATTGAAAAATATGGCGGCGGTATCACCATTGAAGGAGATAATGGTCGAGATTGTTATACGCTAGGAAACGAACTAATCAAGGTGCATCTTCAAGGCCATAAAAACTCTCCATTTAACTTTCTCATCACGGTTGCTCATGGCGGTCAAACAGGTGAAATGATTGCCGCCTATGATCGGTGCAACCGCGCAAATAAGGCTTTTAGCATGGAATATGATAAACAAGAAGACAGGCTTACTTTCTCGTGCAATAGTCAGTAAGCCTTGCTCCATAATCCATCCCTGAAATTGATTTACTTACCCTCTCTTCCGAAAATCCAGCCTCACCACGTTATCATTAACTGGTGATGGCTCAGGAACATTGTCATCCACGATATCAATAATTCGTTTATACCATTCATCATATGCCTTTGCCTGCTCTTGTAGATAAGAGTGACGGTCATAGGTTTGGACTATTCGCCCTATACTATGGCCTAGCATGATCTCAGCAACATGAAATTCTGTAATCGTTGAGAGATTACTTCG
>CAJQKX010000250.1 GCA_905479025.1 uncultured Paraglaciecola sp. | reverse complement strand
CTGAAAGCAAGGCTAAAAGCGACTTCCTTGCCAAAATGAGCCATGAAATTCGCACGCCCATGGGTGGTGTGCTCGGCATGACAGAGCTGTTGACCGATACGGATCTCGATCAAACCCAAAGGGACTACTTAAATATTATTCAGCGCTCCGGTGAAAACTTACTTAGAGTCATCAATGAAATCCTCGATCATTCCAAGATTGCCGCTGGCAAGATGCAATTGGACAACATAGATTTTGATATCCACAAGCTGGCACAGGACTGCGTTAGTCTGTTTAGTGGAAATACCCGTGAAAAGGGTGTTGAGCTGATTTGTCGAGTAGATCCCAATTTAGTTCGGGTGTGGCATGGCGATGAGAAGCGTATCCGGCAAATACTGATCAACCTTCTGGGAAACGCTTTTAAATTTACTGATTCGGGTGAGATTAGTATCAATATAGAGTACAACGACAATCGACAGGCTCTCGAGTTTTCCGTGCGTGATACGGGCATAGGAATCAAAGAGGAAGACTTTGAAAGACTGTTCGAGGAATTTAATCAAGCCGACGAGTCTACTTCCCGCCATTACGGAGGGACGGGATTAGGGCTCACGATATCGAAACAGCTTGCTCAGTTAATGGGAGGCTCGATTGAGGTCAAGAGTCACCTTGGGATTGGATCCGAATTTAAACTAAGCTTACCTCTCGAGGAAGGGGTTCAATCGGTACAGATTGCAGAAATTGACCAAATAGTTTATGGGCTGGCTGGCATTTCTATCTTACTCGTTGAAGATAACATGACCTACCAGAAGGTCGTTTATGAGTTTATGGTAAAGCTAGGTGCAATAATTGAAACAGCCAATGACGGCCAGATTGCCCTGGAAAAAATCAAGACTCAAGAGCGGCTGGGCAACTATTTCGACCTGATATCGGTTGATCTGGACATGCCCGTGATGGACGGCATGAGCCTGGTTAAGAATCTCCACGAGCAAGGTTATACAGAATACTCGAAAGTTATAATCTTATCTTCTACGAGCAGCTTACCGCAACGCGAACAATGTCGGCAATGGGGAGTTGAGCTTGCAGCGCAAAAACCTGCCCTAGCTGCCAGAATCGACAGTATATTTGCTCGAGCACTTGGCCTGCATATTGAACCACAGCGAAAGATAAAAGGCTTAGGCAATAATTTTGAGGCGCCTGTCAATGAGCAAATTATCCTAGTTGCTGAAGACAACGATGTGACCTATCAAGTCGTTTCGATAATGCTAGGGAAAAATGGCTACGATGTCAAAAGAGCCAAAAACGGATTAGAGGTTCTAGAGCAATATAAACGGCATAACATCAACAGCCATCGACGCAGTTTTGCGCTGATATTGATGGATTGTGAAATGCCTACAATGGATGGCTTTACCGCTACCAGCGCATTGCGTAAAATAGAGGAAGAACTTAGTTTGAGGCGTGTGCCCGTTGTTGCGATCACCGCACATGTAGTCGAGGAGTACCGGGTTCAATGCGCTGATTCAGGCATGGACGATATCATTACCAAACCCTTTACAATGAAAAAGTTAAATGACGTTATTGATCAACTTATTCTTTGAGTTCTACCTACCATTTTCTCTATTCAAATTGCTTACAGTTTAAAAAAATGTTGGTACCGGAAGTCGGATTTAACGGGGGCGCCTAGCTCGGCACTCCATTGCTGAAGATGGATTTTGTTCGTATTGGTCGAGATGAGGGGAATGGTTACAGCAAGATAGTCCATAGCTAGCCTCGCTGTCGCTCAGCATTTTCAAAGTGCAAAACATTTTTCGCTAAAAGCACTTTAAAAATTCTACCAATTTTGCAGCACTCTGACGTGGTTGAATAGATACGACCGCCCTAGTTAAGACATAATAGCCTTAACTGGAGATAGATAATGACAGCGCGTAAGACATATTCAAAGGAATTCAGACTAGATGCCGTCGCCTTGGTGGTAAAGCAAAAATATAGTCGAGCAGAGGCGGCTAAGAATTTAGGGCTGAGGGCTGAGACCTCAGATACTCTGTCGTTGGCTCAAAGAGGCCGAAGATGACGATGTTCATGCTTTTCGAGGTAATGGCACACTGACACCTGAGCAAGCTTTGGAGGCTTACCATTGGGTCCAAAAGCTGGTGACGCCCGGAAAGCCCCAGCTTTATTGGTTTAATTCAATACTGCTACTGCTCGCGTTGCTGTCACTTTTAGTTGCTGGAGTTGATAACCAATTCTTTCGTAAATAATGACGTGCAGGGTTTTCCACCAATTTAAAAAACATAGTCCCAGCGATAAGCGATGCACTAATATAAACGAAATAGAAGCTGATGAGATAAAAAAGACTGGCTTCACTATTATCCATCAGTCGCGACATCACCTGATTAACCACCATAAGAAACGTGGCATGGATCAGATAGACTGAATACGACACTCTACCAAGAAACATCATCAATTGAGTTGATACTAATCGCTCGTAAATACCTTGTGCTTTACTCAAGAATAAAATTAAAAAGGCAAAACATATCACCACTAAGCCATCATAAATGGATGATAATGGCAGTATGCACACTGCAATAATAATTAAGGTGGTGATCATAGCCAAGACATCAAATGCTTTATGTACAGTCATCTTTTCGTGGATATTAAACAGTGCGCAACCCACTAAAAATGCAGAAAAGACTCGGAATAATGTAAATTGTTCTAGCGGATTATACTGCAGAAAATTATTGCTCAAAGCCGCTAGCGTAAACATTCCCATGAAAACCACAATAATAATCAACACGAAATTGCCTATCGATTTTATTCGACTTAAACCAAAAGCAATGAATGGGAAGCAAAGATAGGCAAACCACTCAGAGCCTACTGACCACGAAGCGACATTCCAACCACTACTATTGAGTATTCCTCAACCATGGGTTAAAATTAAACTATGTAATAAAGGCCAAAGACTATAATGCTCTGACATATGTTAGGGCGAGCTTAATTGGTAAAACATATTTCAAAGTGATAAGTTTTTTACTTCCTCGCTTATACAATTCTATTAATTTAAATTTTTTACGTTCGGTTGGTTTTTCTTCTACTTGTCCGTTGTATTTCTTCTCATTATTACCTGCCTGATATTTTTTGGAATATCAAAAATAACTTAATCAAACAGGGTTAGTAAATAAAATTTACCGACCGTATGTGTTATGTGTTCGTTTTACACACAATAAATATTTTTACATATGGATCATTTTAATAGACATAAAACAACTAAAAAGAAACAAAAGTCATGGACGAAGTAATTCCAAGTACAATGATATTCGTAAGTGTTTCAATAGGCATGAATCGATGATCCGTAGCGATTAAAATCATAACCGGAACAGGAAGGATTACACAACGAACCTTAGAGGGGTCAGGAAGCTTTGGATGGGCTGGAAGACGATCCGATGTTGCAAATTCACGGGTATTCAATAACCTACCGTATCGCTACAGGCAAACAGCAAGGACGAAAGGTCTTTACCTTGCAAACCATTGCACCTATGGCAGAGCAGGGGTTTGCGTCAGGCTGTAACGCAAATGTGGTAGGTTTAAGTCTCCGTCATGAGCAGCTCACAGAATAGGGGTAAACTCGAAAGGCTGTACCGTTGCTTATTGTGAAGAGAGTCCCGCTCTGGGGTATCAGAAAAAAGGTTGGCAATAACGACTTACCCTAAGGTGCGTTACAAACTAAAAACACCCTACTGTGACGGCACCACCGTTGACCGGCGCAGTCATGTGCTCTTTGAGCCGCTGGATTTTATTGCCCGTTTAGCGGCCTTGGTACCCAAACCCCGCATAAATCTGAAGCGCTTAGATGAGAAACGCTCCTGTTTTTCACCCTACGGGCAACCTCTGGTTGTTCTGGTCAAGTCCAACCGGACACTTTTCTAAAGGAGTTTTCAAATTCAATTGGCGATTGATCCAAATTAGCTGAATGTAGTCGCTCAACATTATAATATTTCATGTACCTAGCAACATCTTC
>CAJQKX010000249.1 GCA_905479025.1 uncultured Paraglaciecola sp. | reverse complement strand
TTATTGTCTTTGCTTTGTGCCGCAAATGAAAAGCATAAAAAGATCATTGATAAACTGAGGGGGAAATAACATTTATCCAAAAACTTCAAGTGTTTCATGTTTCATCCTTGCTTAAAAAAGTCTAAACGTTTTAAATAGACTAACCTTGAATCTCCAGTTAACCATTTTGACGATTTCTGTGAATAAATCAATATTATATATCGCTTATCACTATCCGCCTGTGTTGGGCAGTAGTGGTGTGCACCGAACTCTGGCATTTACCCGTTATTTACAGGAACGCAATTGGAATGTACAGGTAATATCAGCGTCACTCAAAGCTTACGATGATTGGTCGCAAGAACAATTCTCGTTTATACCTAAAAGTGTAAAGGTAACAAGAGCTTACGCCAGGAATGTGACGAAACACTATTCTATAAGAGGTAAATACACCAAGTGGATGGCGCTGCCAGATAAATGGCAAAGTTGGATAGTTGGTGGGTTTTTATCTGGCTTAAAGGCTATTCGCAGTCATCGCCCCAGTGTGATTGTTTCTACCTACCCCATTGCTTCGGCCCATGTGATTGCTTACCTTTTACACAAAGCAACAGGTATTCCCTGGGTGGCTGATTTTAGAGATCCCATGGTGCAAAACAATTACCCAAAAGACAAACATCAGAAAAAAGTCTGGGAATGGATAGAAAAAAAAGCGGTAAAGCATTGTAAGAAAATCATTTTCACCGCCCCGGGTGCATTGAAACTTTATAAAGAACGGTTTCCACTGGTTGACAAAAGCGTCTGGCAACTCATTCCTAATGGTTTTGACGAAACCATGTTTGAGGGCTTAGAGGTATCTTCGGAGCCATCACCACAACCAGCAGGATTAATTCGCTTATTACATGCGGGCATTGTTTATCCCAGTGAACGTAACCCTTCTGCATTGTTTAAAGCCATTGCTGAATTAAAACGAGAAAATAGACTCAGCGCCGAAAATTTCCAGTTGTGGTTGCGCGGTACAGCACATGATGAACATTATCACGCTACATTGATAGAACTCGGCGTTGACGATATAGTGATGCTTAAACCTCCAGTGACCTACAAAAAAGCACTACAAGAAATGTTGGAAGTTGAAACTTTATTATTGTTACAGGCAAAAAATTGTCACTATCAAGTACCCGCAAAGGCATATGAATATATTCGTGCCCGTAAGCCGGTATTGGCATTAACAGAAGAAGACAGTGATACCGGTCAGCTTATTAGTGGGGCAGGGGCGGCCATGTTAGCGCCTCTGGATGATGTAGAAAAAATAAAAAACGTACTACTGAAATTTATCGAAAAAGTACGAGACGAAAAATTCGAATTTTTATCAGAAGATAGTATGATGCAATACTCCAGAGCCTATCAGGGGAAGAAATTCATTAAGCTGATAGAAGACGTTGTGGGCTAGGATAATGCACATGTTTGTGTGCTGAGAATAAATGAAAGGGAATTCATCCATGTCAAAATGGAATAAAATACAATCTGCAGGGACGTTGCAGCACTTTTTATTCAGGTTTTCATCAAGCGACCTGCTTAAATCTCTCTGTCTTTTGTCACAAGAAACGCCGCAGATTGCCGAAAATGAAAGTTTTGCGGTAATCGTCTTAGGCAGAGTCAGGCCGATTGACCAAGATTATATTGCGTCCTCAGCGGCACAGTGGTTATTAGAGCTCTGCCAGCAACACCCAAGGGATTATTACGCTAATATTGCCGGCTTTTTCAATCTCATTTTAGTTGATAAAAAGGCAAGTTCATTCTCGTTGGTACAAGATCACATTGCTTCAAAGCCATTGTATGTATGTGAACCAGAGAGTGGTCATTGGTTAGTCAGTTCTTCAAATCGTTTGCTTGAAAAACAGCTTGGCAGTGAGGCACTGAAGTTAAGCCATCAGGCAATTTTTAACTATTGCTATTTTCATTGCATTCCCTCTCCCGGGAGCATTTATGAGGGCGTAAGTAAGCTTTCTCCCGGCGAAGAATTTAGCGTCTTTGATACGAACCAATCAAAGAGTCAAAATCGTTACGTCCCCGAATACAATTACACCGATGCAGCTCTGCCGGTGTCTTATGCCGCCTGCCAGAAAGTAGTCGATGATGCCGTCAGGCGTAATATCAGTGACAAAACTGGCGCATTTTTGAGCGGTGGCTTAGACAGCTCGACCGTTGCCGGCATGATGGCCAGGCACCAGCAGAAACCCGCTACCTTTTCTATAGGGTTTGATGCGAAAGGCTATGATGAAACAGAATATGCTGAAATAACGGCTAAACATTTTGCTACCGAACATAAAGTACATTATCTAAAACCCGATGAAATAGTTGAAAACTTTGTTGAAGTGGCGGGATATTTCGATGAACCTTTTGGTAATTCATCAGCCATGGCTGCTTACGTTTGCGCTCAATTCGCCCATAAGCATGGTATTGACGTTATGTTGGGTGGCGATGGTGGTGACGAGATTTTTGCCGGTAACGAACGATACGCTAAGCAAAAAAAGTTTGAATTTTTCGCCATGGCACCAAAAATAGTACAACAACTAGCCGACACGGCGTTTGCTCAGTCGCCACTCTCTTCTATACCAGGTTTTAGTAAAGCAGCCAGTTATATTAATCAGGCCAAAGTGCCACTGCCTGACCGCTTAGAAAGTTATAATTACCTTAACCGTTTCCCCCTTGAGCAGATGTTTGATGCCGATTTTTTGGCCTCAGTTGATATAAGCGCGCCAATCGAATTACAGCGCCAACGTTTTGCCGAATGTTCAAGTGAGAATACCTTAGAAAAAATGCTTTATCTGGATTGGAAGTTTACCCTTGCAGATAACGATTTGGTAAAAGTCACTCAGATGTGCAACAAAGTGGGTATCGATGTGAGATATCCCTTGCTAGAAAAAGAGGTCGTAAATTTTACTTGTACCTTGGCACCCGAGGTGAAGTTGCCTAGGCAAGAGTTGCGTAAATTCTACAAGGGCGTCTTTGCTGATTTTTTATCATCGCGAACCATTAGCAAGCCCAAACAGGGCTTTGGTTTGCCTTTTGGGGTATGGATGAAGACCGAGGAAAAACTCAAAAGCATCACCCACCAATGTTTGCAGGAACTAAAAAAAAGACGCATATTCCAGCCAGATTTTATCGACCTGGTGTTAGACAAGCATGATTCAGAACATTCCCATTATTACGGTGAGTTAATTTGGGTGATGGTTATTCTTGAACTGTGGCTAAGCAGTAGGAACCGATAATCATGTTAGCGCATTTTACTTTAAAGTTACTGAGTAAATTATCCGGAAAAAACAAATTAAGTATTTTGATTTATCATGGGGTACTGGCCTCTTTTGATCCCCTGCGGCCAAACGAACCCACTATTAGCTCGTTTTCTTGGCAAATGGAGGTCCTAAATAAGTATTTTGTCCCTCTGTCGCTGCCCGAG
>CAJQKX010000248.1 GCA_905479025.1 uncultured Paraglaciecola sp. | reverse complement strand
GGCTAGCCCGCGCCAAATCGAACTATTGAAAGGAGAGTTGGGCATAACCGCTATAACAATGTTTAACTTAACGGGTTGTTCTGACTTCATGTTTTCTAAGCCTAGTAATTCACAAAGAGCTAGAGCGGTTAACGCTCGCCATAATCCCAATAGTTTTATGCCGGTAGTCTATCCGCCAGTCTTACTCCGAATACTCTGGGTGAAGCATAGTGTTCTCAGCCGATGTATGACAATCGACTACATCACTTAAACAGACCTAACTGGGGTGTATCTGAAAAGCATTGGATATCAGCTGGGCAACTACTTTCTTTTCGGCTTCAGCAACTGGAGCCCTCTCATACCTATAGTCTGCTTCAAGGTCACCCGACTCTGGCTCTTGATTCCATAAGGGTTTCGACTCCAAATTTGATGACTTTCTATCGACTTTGAAGGCGGCGATTGACTCAAAAATCTCGACTGACCAAACCCTGCGATCGGCCTGAGCAGGGGTAAACCCACTAAACCGAGAATTTATACGATGAATCACCTGCATAATATAGTTCATGAACCTAATTTTTGGGTCTCCAAAGCCAGACATATAAGACGTATGAGTGTCCTCTACAATGAGCATCCCTTTATCCTTGATACGATCAAGTAGGGTCTCTGTGGTGATGATCTGCTGTAAATACGTATGCCCACCGTCATCCAAAACAACGTCGATCTCGTCTACCACTTCACAAAACCCATTCCAAAAAGTGGGGTCTTCTTGGCTACCGATAAATATTTCAAAACCATGCGCTTCCCACTTCTTTGCTGCAGGGTTAAGGTCAATACCAATAATTCTGGCAGAATCTCCGAAGAATTTACGCCACATAAACAACGATCCACCATTCAATACACCTATTTCCACAAAGGTAATGGGCTTATTTCGATACTGACCAAGCAAAGCGTCATAGGCTGCAAAATAAGTCGTGTGTTTGAATGAAGGCTCAGGGCTGTCAAGAAAAGCTTTATAGGAAGGTGAGTCAGCAAGCTGACTTTCCGGGTTGTCATTCATCAAATGCTCTCCTTTATGGCATTGCAACCTAGTACTTTAAGCAAAACACTCGTAGTGGCTGTCTGCCTATGCGGTAGTACGTCTACTACAATAAATTGCGGGTCTACAGCGGTTCTGAGATCTATAAATCATGGGCCTTTGGAAAATTTTGAGGTGAAGTTTCAATGGGCTTTTGTACCGCCCCCCCTTTTTTTAGGGTGATAGGAATTTCGCTGAAACGGACAATACCTCCCACAAATGTTGTGGATTTAAAAGCAATCGGCTCGCTAGCGGCCCATCGAACTATTGGTGTCTGCAATCGCTAATGCATAGTTCCATGCCTCTTCTACCGCTGGCAGCCAAACACCCGGCTTATTCTGAATAAATAATTTTGCAGAAGGAAATAACAATTCCTTCATTTCTGAGTGCTTCCAGCGAAACTGGATCTGCGCGGCTGGAATCAAGACGGCCACGGGCACCCCCAATGCAGCGGCAAAATGTGCAATGGCATTGTCGACTGTAATCACAGCGTCACAGCAGCTGATCAAAGCGAAAACCCCCTCCAAATCTGACCGATTATTAAGTCCGCTGAAAGTAACCCTGCGATCACCATTCATGGTGATTTCTTGTTCATTATTTTCGTCATACTGCAGCGATATCACCTCAACATCATTTGCTGCTGGCAAGCCGGACATGAGCTGGTCGAGCATCATAGACCGTATTTTGCCATTCGCGTCGGAGCCGCCCCGCCAAGATATCGCTATTCGAGGCCTTTCGTTTTTAGCCAATAATTGCGAGATTTTTTCGTGCCGAATTTTGTCTGGTTTGATGACTGGCTGCTCAAATACCCGCTTTTTTGCCAGCAGGCCCGGCAAAAAATGCACCATCAAATCGCCCATGGGGCAAGCGTAGTCGAATCTCGGCAAATCAGCGGGCAATTCATGCCTGTTAACAAATCGCCACTGTGGATACTTATTTTCAAAGACAGAGATGAGGCGGTGATCTAGGGCAATCACTATATTTTTAGCTCGGCTCACCATGACCTCAAGGAACATGGCAAACATAATCTCATCACCAATACCCTGCTCACCCCACATAAAGAGGGATTCTTCATTTAGGTACTGACCGGCGTATTTTTTTTCTACTGACTTGTACCAATCCAGTTTAGGAAATGCTTCGAATCTTATCCCGTAACGCTCTAACCCTGCCTCAAGGTTACCGCTGGCTAATTCAGCCTCCGCAAGTTCAAAGGCCGCTTCAGGGTTCCATTCGTGTCGCAATACCTGCTCAAGCCCAAACACCAACCCTTGAGTATCCTGAAGAAAAAGTCTTAGATCGGCATGAACTCGGGCGGCTTCAATACTCTGGCACTTCGCAAATAAGCGTCGATCAAGTTGATCTATCTCATTTTCTGGATCCAAGCCGGCTAGGCGGTATAGCGGTAAAAGGCGGCTTACATACTCCCTTGGCGTTTCTGACAGCGGCAGGTAATCTTCAAGT
>CAJQKX010000247.1 GCA_905479025.1 uncultured Paraglaciecola sp. | reverse complement strand
AGCATTACGTCAGGTGCTGCAGGGCTTGGTTCCGGTTGAGCTCACTGCTACTCAAATTGAGACGGCTCTGTTTGGCCAGGGTTCTGCGGCTACTGTGGAGCAACTAAAAACTCGCTTGGATCAATTCTTAACTGAACAATGCCGTGGTCAGGACGTCAGCAAAGTTCGTATTGTGCTTAAGTAGGGATACAGAGTGAACGAAGATACTTTATACGAATTACTCGATGGTCTGGAATGGAAAGACCTAGAGCTTAAAGAGTCCAAGACTAAGGTTCCTGAGAGCGCCTATGAGTCGGTATCGGCTTTCTTGAATACCGAAGGCGGGCACATTGTTTTAGGGGTGAATGATAAAAAAGAAATGATTGGTGTGATTGATGTCGATAAAATCCAGAATGATTTTATTGGCAATTTACATAATCCAGAACGTTTCGGTTCGCCGGTAACATTTGAAGAGTATATTAAGCAACATGAAGATATGAATGTGCTTGTTTTTTATATTCCCGAAGCGAATAGAAAAGACAAGCCTGTTTATGTGAAAACCAAAAAACAAGGCAATGTGGCTTTTATACGTAAGGGGGGCGGGGACTATAAGTGCGGTAAAACTGAACTAGATCGGATGATTACCGATGCGCAAGAAACTCGCCCCGATGGTGAGCTTTTGGATATTGCCCCAGATGATTGTCTGGATGCTAATTCTATCAAGTGGTATCGCCACAGATATGAAAATAAAGGCGGTAACCGCTCATTAGAAACCTATTCAGACCATGATTTTCTGGTTGAGTTGGGCTTGGTGGTCGAGCATCAAGGTAACCTTTTACCGACGCGAGCATCAGTATTGTTACTGGGAAAAACTTCCCGAATAAGACAGCTATTACCACGGCCAATTGTAGATTGTATTCGCTATAACTTTGAGAGTGACCATGCCAATACGGGCGAGCGTTGGGATAAGCGCGTGACTTGCGAGATGAATATCATCAATAGCTGGCAGGCAATAGTAGATTGGTATAACAGCTTTACCAGCAACCCGTTTAACCTCGATCAAACCAGTGGTCAGCGTACCGATGTGCCACCGGATTTTGTGGCGTTTCGAGAGTCCGTGATTAACCTGTTATCTCATCAAGACTTCACCGATCATTCGCGTTGGCCGTTGATTGAAAACTTCTCCGACCTAACTCGCCTTTGGAATCCGGGGGATGCTTTTGCAACTGCGGATAAATTATTGGAGCCTGGTGCAAAAGAAGTACGTAACCCTGTGATCGTTCGTGCCCTGCGTGATATCGGATTCAGTGAACAGTCCGGCTGGGGCTTGCGAGATGTATTCAAAAACTGGAGTGATCTTGGCCGGGTGCCACCGGTACTGAGTAATGATAAAGCTGAGAAGTGCTTTGAACTGGTCCTGCAGCGCAAAGTGCTGATGTCAGAAGAGCAGCTGCTATTCCAGGCGCAGATAGGCATAAATTTACAACCCAAAGAGGCTGAGGCCTTTGCAAATCTATGCGCCTCTGAGGATGCTCAAATTACCCATGCGGCACTTCGGGCGGCATTGGGTTTAAATGGTGTAGAAACTGGAAAAATAGTGAACAAGTTGATTATTCAGGGGGTCGCCATAGCTGCTGGCGATCATGCTATTGGATTGACGGATCATTTTATTCCTCTTAGAAATCAACTATTTAGGCTTGGTTTGGACCCGGCTGAAGATCCTGCTAATCAAGATGACTTGTCCACTGCACAAGTTGAACCAAATACTGGTGACTTGTCCACTGCACAAGTTGAACCATTGACGGAATTGAGCGAGAAGCAGAAGGCACTTTTGAGCTACTGTGATGTGCCAAGAACCATGGCGGATATACAAACCCATCTGGGAGCTGCAAATCGAGGATATCTAAAGTCCACTCACCTGAATCCCTTATTGGTCCACGGGATTATGACAATGACAATTCCGGACAAGCCCACGTCGTCAAATCAGCAGTATGTGGTGACTAAACAAGGCTTGGCTTTGAAAGAATCCATGCAAAAAAAGAACAGTAACTAAAAAATCAGCTCGGTCAGAGAAAGTAACCAGGCTCTAGTAAAGAGTGACCAGTCTGCCCTGTAGAGAAAAAGAAAATAGAGAGTAAAGTGATGTCTAACAATACAATGACTCCCGGCTCAGGTTTTGACCTTGATAATCCGAACCAGCAAGACACGGACAATGGGCCAGTTGAGTGTTTGGGCAAAAACTTTGCTAATGACGCTGAGCGTAGGGAACACTATCTAGCGATATTAGCCAAGAAGTTGAAAGATCCAGAGTTTCGAAAAACCGAAGGTTTTCCAATTGCCGAGGATGAAGATATTTTAGAACTTTCTGATCCACCGTATTACACCGCCTGTCCAAATCCCTTTATTGAAGATTTTATTACACACTATGGGAGGCCATATGATTCGGCAGAAGGCTATAAGCGAGAGCCGTATGCTGCAGATGTGAACGAAGGTAAGAATGATCCAATATATAATGCTCACAGTTATCATACGAAAGTACCGCATAAAGCGATTATGAGGTACATCCTTCACTATACAAGCCCTGGAGATGTAGTTTTTGATGGTTTTTGCGGTACAGGGATGACAGGTGTCGCGGCGCAATTGTGTGGAAGCAAATCTGCGATAGAGGGGCTTGGATATAGGGTTTTATCAGATGGTAGTGTTTTGGAAAAAAATGATAGTGATGATGGATGGAATAAAATATCAGATCTAGGTTCTCGAAACGTTATCTTAAGTGATTTGTCCCCCGCAGCGACATTTATTTCAAAGAATTACAACAAACCTTTAGATCGTGAGTCTTTCTCAAAAAAATTCAGTAGCTCAATGGATGGACTTCGAAAAGAGTTTTTGTGGATGTATTCAACGTTGCATGAAGCGGGTGAGGAGGAGATCGATAAAGCCACTCTTCTTTTGGCAAGCTCCCCTGAAAGCTTACTAGATAGTGATTTAAGTGTTGGGCAAATAAATTATGTTATTTGGTCTGATATATATCAATGCCCAGAGTGTGCTCATGAGATGAGCTTTTGGGATGTGGCTGTGGATGTTGATAATGGAAAAGTTAGAGATAACTTTAACTGTCCTTCTTGTGCTTCCAGCCTAACCAAAAGATCGTGTGAGATTTCATACGAAACAAAGTATGACGATTTTCTTAAAAAATCTGTAAGACGTGTTAAACAAAAGCCTGTGATAATAAATTATTCAGTCGGTGGTGCTTCTAAGCAAGGACGTTTTGAGAAAACCCCTGATGCATTTGACTTAAAGCTAATTGAAGTGATTGAGGAAAGGCAATTTGATGTGAGGGTTCCAAGTGAGGAGTTGATTTTAGGTAAGGAGACTAGAAGGAATGAATCAATTGGAATCGATCATGTTCATCAATTTTATACGAAAAGAAATTTGGTGTGTTTTGGCCGGTCTTTTTATAACTTTCCCTTGGAGTTACGCTGGATTACTACAGGATCTATTCAACGCGGCAGTAAACAGCATCAAATTGCGATAACTCGTATTGGTGGGCCAAAAGCTGGTGAAGGTGGTGCAACCGCTGGACACCGAAGAGGAACTTTGTACGTTCCCTCTAACCAGGTTGAGATGAGCCCTTTTAATTTGTTATCAGATAGGGCTGCCTCTGTTGGGCGAGCAATTGGGAGTCAAAAGTTTGATGCTACTCATTTGGTTTCTACCCAGTCGGCGTCAAGCATCTTAGCTGGTATGGACGGTGTTTTGGACTACTTGTTTATTGATCCTCCGTTTGGTGCAAATATATCTTATTCAGAGTTGAATTCAATTCAAGAGGCTTGGATGGGGATTATGACAAACCAAGCCCCTGAAGCTATAGAAGATAAAGCTCAATTTAAGGGTGTCGTTGAGTATCATGGATTGATGTTTCAATGTTTTAAAAATGCCTATCGACTATTGAAACCTGGCCGTTGGATGACAGTAGAGTTTTCTAATACTAAATCGGTGATATGGAATGTAATTCAAACAGCTTTGCAGGATGCCGGATTTATCGTTGCAAATGTCTCAGCTTTGGATAAGGGGCGAGGAGGATTAAATGCTATTGTTGGGGTCACAGCTGTAAAGCAAGATTTAATTATTTCTGCTTATAAGCCGAACGGAGGGTTTGAGGAGAGATTTGAGCAGGAGACAGACGAAGAAGGTTTATGGGATTTTGTTAGGACACACCTGGGATATTTAGCTGTTGTTAAAAAGCAGCAAGGAGAACTCATTCAAATACCTGAGCGTGACCCTAGAATACTTTTCGATCAATTGGTTTCCTACTTTGTACGAAATGTTCGAGATATTCCCGTTTCAAGCAAGGAATTTCAAGAAGGTCTTCTTGAGAGGTTTGCGGAAAGGGATGGGATGATATTTTTACCGGAACAAGTTGCTGAATATGATAAAGCAAGAATTAGTAGCAAACAGTTAAAGCAGCTTTCTATATTTGTCGATGATGAAGCCTCGGCAATTGAATGGATTCGTCAATTACTAAGTGAAAAACCTCAAAGCTACCAAGATGTTCATCCTAAATTTATCAATGAGCTGTCTGGTTGGAAAAAGGCTGAAGAACAGTTGGAATTATCAAGATTACTTGAGCAGAACTTCATTAAATATGAAGGAGATGGTCCATTGCCACCACAGATTCATAGTTATCTTTCTACTAATTTTAAGGAAATGCGCAAACTTAAAAAGGATGATGCACGACTTGTTATTAAAGCCAAAGATCGCTGGTATGTACCAAATCCAGAGCGTGAAGAGGATTTACAGAAACTACGCGAGAGAGATTTGCTTAAGCAGTTTGAAGAATATAAAGAGCACTCTGGTCGTAAACTAAAAACTGTTCGCATGGAAGCCGTGCGTTGTGGATTTAGGAAGGCTTGGCAAGAGCGTGACTACCCAACCATTATCAATGTCGCTGAAAAGATTCCTCAGAACCTACTACAGGAAGATCAAAAACTACTGATGTGGTACGACCAGGCTCAGACCCGTCATAGTGATGAGAGCCTATTTTAATGAATCAGGCTGTCGATAAGGCTGTATTCCAAATAGGTGACTGGGTATGGCTTCAGGACACAGATCTTAACGGGGCGGGCCAGGCAGGCCGAATCATAGAAGCCAACAGCCTTTGGGGTGCTGTTAGTTACCGTGTTTGGTTAGTGCAGAGCGATACGGTGATTAAGGTTGATGCCGACCATGTTTCGCCATATACAGCAGCCAATACCGTAAGCCCAGCATCTATTGCCTATCTTGCAGCCGCTGCTCGAGTGGCAGCCAGCCAGCAAGAGGAAGTTTTACTCGCGCCAATGGGCAGTAATGTTATTCCTTTGCCTCATCAGTTAAAGGCTTTGAATAAAGCCATTAGTAAATCACAGGTTCGTTATCTGCTCGCCGATGAAGTCGGTTTAGGTAAAACCATTGAGGCGGGTCTGGTGATGCGTGAGCTTAAGCTAAGAGGCTTGGTGCGCAGAATACTGGTAGTGGCTCCTAAAGGTTTGGCGACACAGTGGGTCAGCGAAATGCACGTCCACTTTAATGAGCAGTTTGAGTTGGTGATTCCTGGTGATGTCATTAGTGGTGCAAATACAGGCGAGAATATCTGGCAGCGTCATGATCAAGTGATCTGTCCAATGGACTCCATCAAACCGATCGAAAAGCGGCGTGGCTGGGGGCTGGATAAAATTAATCAGTACAACAAGCAACGATTTGACGATGTGAGCAGTGCGGGCTGGGATCTTATCGTGGTGGATGAATCCCACCGCTTACAAGGTAGTACTGATACCGTTGCCCGCTTCAAACTGGGCCAAGGCTTGGCTGATTCAGCGCCTTACTTTTTATTACTATCGGCAACGCCTCACCAAGGGAAGTCCGATGGCTTTCAGCGCTTAATGTCATTATTGGATAGAGAGCGGTTCCCCGATGAGGCTTCTATTACTCAGGAGAGGGTGCAACCCTATGTCATCCGTACCGAGAAGCGACAGGCTATTGATGCTGATGGTAAGCCATTGTTTCGCCCACGTAAAACTCAGTTGGTGAGTGTGGCTTGGAAAACAGCCCATGCTAGTCAGCGTGATCTTTACGATGCTGTCACGGACTATGTACGTGAAGGCTACAATCAGGCATTGGAATCAAAGCAGAATGCTATCGGATTTTTAATGATACTGATGCAGCGCTTGGTTGTGTCTAGCCCTGCCGCTATACGCGCTACTCTGCAACGGCGTTTGGAAGTATTAAGCAAGCCATCACTGGCCGAGCAGGCAACTTTATTAAGCACAGAAGAATGGGAAGACCTAGATGGCCAGCAGCAAACCGATGAGCTGTCTAAGACCAAGATTAAAGCCTTAAAAAACGAGAAGGCCGAAGTACAACATCTTTTGGATTTGGCCGAACACTGCGTGCAGCAGGGAATAGATGCCAAGGCCGATGCGCTGCTTGAATGGATTACCCAGTTACAGCGCGAAGAAGACGACCCTAATATCAAAGTATTGATCTTCACCGAATTTGTACCGACTCAGATGATGATGGCCGCTTTTCTACGTGACAGAGGTATGTCGGTGGTCACCCTTAATGGCTCTCTCAGTATGGAAGAGCGTAAGCAAGTACAAAAATCTTTTGCTGAAGATACCCGTGTACTGATTTCTACCGATGCCGGTGGTGAAGGTCTTAACCTTCAATTCTGTCATGTCATCATCAATTACGATATTCCCTGGAATCCCATGCGCCTTGAGCAGCGCATAGGTCGTGTGGATCGTATTGGTCAGAAGAAGGTGGTACGTGCTCTTAATCTGGTCTTTGAAGATACCGTTGAGCACCGAGTTCGCGAGGTGCTGGAAGAGAAGCTTAATATCATTCTTGAAGAGTTTGGCGTTGATAAGACCAGTGATGTACTAGATTCGGCCCAAGCTGGGCAGCTGTTTGATGAGCTGTACACGGGGGCAATAAACAACCCCGATGCTATTGATGCAGAAATTGAAAAAGCGCTGCAACAGCTCAAGGAACAGGCTGCGGCGAGTAAGGGCAGCAAAGAGCTGTTTGCCGATGATAGTCCGGTTGATACAGCAGAGGCTCGCAAGATTAGCGAACACCCGTTACCCTACTGGATAGAGCGTATGACGCTGAACTACCTACAAGATAATGGTGGTAACGCTGTTCGAAATGATGACCAAACCTGGCGGCTGCAATGGCCTGATGGGGAGCATTGGGACAGTAGCCTATTCGATAATAAATTGTCCGAAGATTTCCCTGCTGCAGAACATATCACACTGGATAGGCCTAAAATTCGGGGTCTGTTGCAAAGTTTACCTAACTGGGTGTCAGAGCGGCATGTGCCAACGGTGAATATTCCCAGCATTCCTGATTCTGTCGATGGTCTTTGGTCGTTGTGGCAGATTAGTCTAGATACCTCTGGCTTAGCTCAATCCAGAAGCCTTAAACAAACGGCTTATTTCCCTGTTTATCAAACAATGGAAGGTAAGGTTTTTCCCGCTACAGCAAAAAGGGTCTGGGAAGCATTATTAAGTAATGATGCTCAGCTTGATACTGATGACTTCCTACAGCCTGATCACACTTCCGTCTATAACTTTGCCAGACAGCAAGCTGAAGAGGCTGGAGTTGGAACTTTTGAAGCGTTGAAGAAAAAGTATATGGAGAATCTATCGCAGGAACAGGAGAAGGCCGAATATGGGTTTACAGCCAGGGAACGATCAATAGAACGAATTGGCTTACCTGAAGTGAAAGCTCATCGCCTAGCTAAGCTTCAGCAAGAACGAAAGCAGTGGCTGTCAGATTTTTCTGTGCGCCAGAAAATTAAACCCGAGCTGAATGCTTTATTGATTCTGCGAATAAAACCAAGGAAGCAGGCTAGTGGTTGATATAAAAACATTGCCGGCTTGGCAGCAGAAAATACTTGGGCAATTGGATGGCCGGTTGGCGACGTCTTATGTGGCTGATGACCCTGATTGTCTATTGGCAGAGGAGTCATTGCAAAAGGTGATAGTGGAAAACGGCTTTCAGTTGTATTTCTATGAAGATTCAATTGAACTTAGACATTTTTTATCTACACAGCTAATTGCCGATCAAGGCGGCTGCGTTATCAGTGTTGATTCTGATAATAATGATATTAATGCGCTGCCTTATGACTTGCTCTGCAAGGCTAAACGTTTGTCAGTATCACTGGGGGACTGTTTCCCTGAACTCGCATACTCAGTGCTTAAATCACTACAGGCAGAAGAGTTAAATGCACTGGGTACAGCACTTGAAGAGTATGCACCAGGGCAGATGAATGAGTCTTCTAGTTGCGACTTTGTACTTCGACACGTGTTTAAGTTAGCCCCTGAGGTTATACAAACTTCCTCAGATTTACTGCGAAGTCTGTTACGTCTGCATTATAGGGATGTTGAGTTACCCTATTTACTTAAACAGCGATTGATTGCCTTAATAGCCCAGCGTAAGCAGTTTGTGTCTTGGCCTCTTGAAGAGATTGTATCCACTAAGCAGAGTTTCTTTGCGTTTTTGCAGAGGCACTGGCCTTCGTATGTTGATGAAGTAGTTGAGTCACTGGAGCGGGATATTAAAGAGCCAAAGGCTGTTTATCAGGTATCAGGTATCAATGAGGACAAAATTGTTCTGCCCTTTGGACATGATGATGTCAGGATTTATATCGACAACTTGTTTCTTGAAGGGTATTTATCTCCCATAGATGTGGGCTTGCCGGATCGACTAATAGGTCACTGGTGCTTAGTGGGAGTACTGCAAGACCCTGATAAAGAGTTAAAGAAACGAGTGATTGGCTTGATCAAGTTGTGTGATGAGACTCTGCCAGAAGAAGGAGAGAGGCATCAGCAATGGCAGCAATATGCTTATCGCTGGGCGGAGTTGTCGGCAAGTTATTATTCAAACCAAAGCCAGCTAAACTCTGCTGAAAATATTATCGATAGTTATGTTGAGCTGCAACAAAAGGTTGATGATCGGTTTTCACATTGGATGTTAGATAAATATACTGGCTTGCATAACCACCCACCAACAAACCCGGTGATGTTACACCATATACCCAGGGTAATGGCGCGAGAAGTTGATGGTGAAAAGACAGCGAAAGCTGCGTTAATTCTGGTAGATGGGCTGGCTGTTGATCAATGGGTTACCGCCCGAGCAGAAATTGATCTTGGTGAAGTGGCTGCCGTGAATGTTGTTGAGTCAGCTGTATTTGCCTGGGTGCCCACGGTGACTTCAGTTTCACGCCAAGCACTATTTTCAGCAAAGGCTCCCTATCAGTTTGCCAGTACTATTGCGACGACCAGTAGCGAGCCAAAAGCTTGGCGACAGTTTTGGCAAGATCATGGGATGGACGAAAGCCAGGTTTTTTATAAAAAGAGTTTAGGTACTGATAATGTCGAGGCTTTGATTGATGAATTAAGTGATAGGCGTTTACGGGCTGTTGGTCTGGTTATTAACACCGTCGATGACATGATGCATGGCATGCAGTTAGGCGCAGCAGGTATGCATAATCAGGTTAAGCTATGGGCAGAAGGCGGTTATCTTCAGCGCCTAATTGAAGCTTTGTTGGAGGGTGGTTACTCGGTCCACATCACGTCAGATCACGGTAATGTCGAAGCTATAGGGTCCGGTAAAATTAAAGAAGGTGCTGTTGCTGAAAGTCGAGGCGAAAGGGCAAGAGTCTATAAAACAGAGGCCCTGATGCAAAGTATCGACTTTTCTGACTCAGATACCGCTATCTGGCCCCGTACAGGCTTGCCAAATGACTATTGGCCTGTGGTGATGAAGGGGCGTGCAGCCTTTGTAGCAAAAGGTGAAAGTATTGTGGGGCATGGTGGTATTGCTATTGAAGAAGTTGTTGTGCCCTATATCAGAGTAAAAAGAGGTTTGAATGAAAGGTAAGAAGCCTCTTGTTGGATTTGATCGCTACGTTGAAAAAGCTTGGATGGACCAGGCTGCCAAACTGATTTTGGCTGGCAATAGTCTCAATGAGATTAATGAAAAACTTGATGAGTTTTTGTTGTCATCTATTGCTGGGGAAACCAGTCGTCGTAAAACTAAAAATATACTGACGGCGACCTGGGCAAAATCAACGAGTGTAGAAGAGCCTTTCAAAGCTGAAGCGGCAGAATTGTTTAAGTCAGCAAATGGCACAGAGCGGTTGGCAATACATTACGGTATGAGTATAGCGACTTATCCGTATTTTTTATCGCTGAGTAAAATATTAGGTAGGCTGTTTAAACTGCAGGATGAAGTGACTAATGCCGAGTTCAATCGTCGAGTCATTGAGTCAGTGGGCGATAGAGATAGTATTCGGCGAGCAGCAGCGAGGTATCTTCAGAGTCTTATCCAGTGGGGAGTATTGGAGTCTACTGGCAAGTCAGCTATAAAGCCGGGTAGTAAAATTCAGCTGCAGAATAGTGAATTAGTAACTTGGTTATATTCATCGGTTCTGTTCTCTTCTGATAAAGACAGATTGTCTATCGATGATATTACTTCTGACCCAGCTTGGTTTCCATTTGAAATCGCTCATGGCTATTTTAATGTCCAGTCTTCAAATCTTGTTGAAGTGGTCCTTGAGGGTGTAGGAAGTACCTTGGTTGGTTTGAAGCATTAGCTATACTTACTAGACCTGTCATTCTGTTTTGAGACGCGTGGTCTACCTGTACGAATTACAACCAGTGTTCTGGTATATCTAAATCAAAGCTCCGGGAGGAATACTTTAGCATCTGCAGTATTTCATTGTGTCTGTTTACGTCATAGTCCTTATCGTTTTTCTTGGCTTCTACTATTTTTTTAAGCTCTTTCAGGTTAAACATATCCATTTGGTAAAAGTTTGACCAGGTGGCTTGTCCAAACAGCTTATAAATAACTTTGTTATCTTCTCTATCGCTGACTACTTTTTTGTCGCCGGTGATCTTAAGCAATGCCTCTTCGGCATCATCCTTTTCGTCGTAGATATTTAATATTTTCATTAAATTGTTATATCGAGTTTAGGTTAGGGGAGTGGGCTAGCATTGTAATCTAAATTTCTGAGAGTTGGGGTAGGTATTGCTCTGATTAGAAAGTCCCCAGTGGTAGAAGTGCCGCTGGGGGATTATGCCGTCGAGGCTCATGTTTTTGCGTAAGTGTAGGGGTGTTGGTTGGAGGGTTCATTGGTCGAGTTCAATAGGGTCTAATGCAGCCTAATAAGAGCCAATCTAAAAGTGTAGCTTTTAGTATAGCTTTTCCT
>CAJQKX010000246.1 GCA_905479025.1 uncultured Paraglaciecola sp. | reverse complement strand
ACCTGATCAGGGGCTTCAGAATTTTAACATAAGCATTATCCAACGCTTGAAACATGGGCTCTGTTTTGGCGTGAAATTTAGTTTCTTTGTGTCTTAATACACGGGCGCCAATGGTGGGAATAAACATAATAGCCACAAAATAAGACAGTACGATACCGGAAGCCACCGTCATGGCAAAAGCATTAAAAAACTTGCCTATCAGTCCCCCCATAAAAGCAACCGGTATGAAAACAGCCAATAACATTGCCGATATTGCTAGCAGGGAAAAAGCAATTTCGTGTACACCTTCATAAGTGGCTTGATAAGCTTCCATGCCAGATTCCATTTTTTTACTGATGTTTTCAACCACTACAATGGCATCGTCTATGAAAATGCCTATGGCTAAGGTGAGGCCAATTAAGGTTAATTTATTCAGGTCATAACCCATGTAATCAATGATTGCGAAAGTACCGATGATAGAAGTTGGGATGGCCAGTGCAGAGACAATTGTGGCGGTAAAATTTCGTAAAAATATGAAAACAATGATGATAGCTAATATGGCGCCAAAGACTAAATCAAATTTCACTTGGTCGACACTGTGCATGATTTTATCTGACTGGTCTTTGATTAAGCTTATTTGGTAATTATCCCCGGCTAGAGCTTTTAAATCGGGTAACAATTGCTTGGTTTCATCAATGATATCAATGACATTAGTACCTGAAATTTTCATAATATTCAGCATCACGCCCACTTGTCCGTTGTAAGACGAGTAACTTGCTACATCACTTAATCCATCAAAGACTTTTGCTACATCTTTTAAACGTAAGCCTGGTTTTATTGCTATATTGCCCAATGATTCGATGTCTTTGGCATCACCTTGAAATTTAATAATCAATTCTTGTTTATCGTTAATACTTTTGCCAGAACTGGATTTGAAATTTTCATTGCCAATTATATTTTGCAACTCAATCGCTGATAAATTGTATTTATTGAGCAGATAGGGGTCAACTAAGATACGAATTTCTCGATCTTGATAGCCATCAATATCAACGACACCCACATTGGAGATACGTTGAAGCTTTGGTTTTATTTTCTCATCAATAAGCTGCATCAAAGCAGGCATATCACCCGTTTCGCTGACCACAAATACACTGATAGCCTGGCCTGCAGTACTGATTTTCTGCACCCGTGGCGCCAGTGCATTATCGGGCAATATTACACCACCGATTTTATCTCGCACATCGTTAGCCGCTTCGTTAATGTCCATTTCTAAATCAAATATGACAGTGACATAACTCAAGCCTTCGTAACTCGTTGAGTTCAACTTATCGATGCCGTTGATACCCGAAACAGCTTCTTCAATTTTATCAGTAATTTTAGATTCAACTGTTTTAGCATCTGCACCCGGGTAAACCGTTTGGATGGTGACTATTGGGAAATCTACATTAGGGAAAAGTGCCAAAGGCATTGAGGTGTATGACTTAATGCCAAATATTATTAACGCCATGACGGCCATTAGGATGGTGATGGGACGATTGATTGCAAATTTATACATAAGGCTATTCTTGACTTTCTTTGGCTAAATGATGTCTATCATCCGATGTAATTATTTTACCTTCACCAAACAGTCCTACCTTTAAATCCTTGGCAATAACCTGTAAGGAAATCTTCCTATTATTACTGTTTGCTTCTGGATAGATCCTATAGATTTCGCCTTGGTATTGTTGGTCATCACCATCGACTTTATATAAAAAGCGATCGCCAATACTGATATCGCTGTTGTATTTTTGGTCCATCTGAACGATCAATATTCGGGCATGTTCACTTTGAATATTAAATGCAGTTTTTATCATCTGCCCACTTACTACATCTCCTATTTCAATCATTCTTTTGGTAATGACACCATCAAAGGGTGCTCTTAAAATTGTTTTTGCAAAGTGCGTCTTTTCTATTTCAATTTTGGATTTTATGGCCTCGTAGGCCATGGCATATTTGTCTAGCATAGATTTATCAATCAGCTTTTTCTGGTATAAATCCTTGTGCCTTTCGTAGTCTAAACTTGCATACTTTAATGTCACCTTAGACGCATTGTTTGTGGCAATCAGGTCGTCACTGGCTAATGTGGCCAGAATCTCACCCTTTTTAACTACACTCATAATGTCAACATGCAGTTCTTTTATGATACCGGTGGAATTGAATGCTAATTTGGCCCCCTGTTTTGCATAGACTGTAAATGTTGCATATATTTCTTTTGCTTGTGCGTTTGTAAAGCAAAGCACTAGGGCTAACACTATAATTTTTTTCATTTTTTTATCTCTATCAAATCGAATAGCGTGTCTATAAAATCTTTAAATTCTTTTTTTAAGTCCCTGCCTTCTGCCCAAGCAATCACCATATACCCCCTTTCTGCACACATTATTCCATCAATTAGGTTTCTAGAAACTTCGTTGATTTCGCCTTTATTGATCCCTTCTTCAATAATGTCTTCTAGGGTATTTCTGATAAAGTTTGAACATTCTCTGTTGAACTCGATCATTGGGCTGCATTTTGAAGACAAGGTTACGCTTAAATATTCTCTAAAAACGTCGAGGTGTTTTTCATAAGTCATATATTCAGATAAAAAAACATCAAATAGATATAAAACTTTTTGCTTAGTCGAAGTCTTCTTGTCGCTTTGATTCAGCAAGTTATGGTGATGTTTTTCAATAAAATTTCGAATTATTTCAAAAACAATTTCTTCTTTGTTGCTGAAATAATCATAGATGGTTCCTTTTCCAATTCCTGCGGTTTTAGCAATCTCAGTGATGGTTAAATTTTTCATTCCCTTTTCTAATAAAAGCTCAGTACAAGCAATTGCTATGTCCCTTCTTTTTTTATCTTTATCTACTTTAATTGCCATTTTTATCCACAAAGTGTGAGTTGCCTATGAATGACCGACTGTCGGTCATTCATAATTATGTCTTAATCATAATTTATACTAGTTAAAAAATATATGATTATTTTACATATTTTTAACAAGATTCAGACAAAACTTTTGTAGACGACGCAGCTAAGCTTTCGACGAGACTGACC
>CAJQKX010000245.1 GCA_905479025.1 uncultured Paraglaciecola sp. | reverse complement strand
AAAGTAGGCTATTAAACCTAATACCTTTCACCATCCGAGTCATTACAAAGCCGCTATAACTGCGGCTTTTTATTGTAAGTTGCTAGCCTTCTCCCATAAACGAATTCTATCAGTAATAATCTTTGCTACTAGCTGTGGTTTTTCAAACGGAAACATATGCCCCCCATCTTCAAAACAAAGATGTTCAATATTGCTTTTTTTTACAAAAGTGCGCAAAAACGCTGGAATACACACATCACTGTGACTACCAGTGACAAGTAAGCTTGGTAAGGATAATCGTTGATAGTACTGATTGATATTATCTGGCACATTTCGATAAATACTCGCTTCAATCTGCGCATCAAAGTTAAGTTGTAACTTATCCTCTTGTTCGTCAATCGCAGCTGTTACGTAATCTTGAATGCATTCCAGTTGGAAGGTTTTGAATAAAGCCCTAGATTTAAAATAAGCAACCAAATCAGTGCCTAAAGGCCAACTTTGGCAACGTACTTTGGCTTTACCAGCAGGTGAAAACTTATCTATTAGGGGGGTATGCTTTAATAATTTAAATACGAGCCTAGCAAGCCCTGAAGCAATAGGAGGATCAAGCATTATCACACCTTTAATTAAATCAGGTCTTTCGCAAGCAGCCATAAAGGACACTACGGCTCCAAAGGAGTGGCCTACAACATAAACAGGGTTAGCGACCTTGTGGGTTAAATAATCAATTAGCTCTGCTACTTGATTATTTAAGTTGGCACTTACTGGAAAGCGCGCTGAATGAGCAAATTTGGTTAATGCATGTAACTCGAAATCATCAGGTAACTGATTAAAAAGTTGTTGGTAGCTAGGTGCTGGAAACCCATTAGCATGTGCAAAGTGAAGGTTGATTTTTGTTGATTTCGTCATCTTAAACCTGTTTTAGGGTGCTGTGTATTTCGGGCGCTCATAAGAGCCTCTGTTATTATTGATTTTTAGGCATCATATCTTAGGACATTTACTCACATACATGAAATTTGAACTACCGCTATACCCTACTTAATAAGCTTGGTCATAGCAGTATGCACTTATTTTAGGTGCAAACTTTTTTATCTTTCAGCTTTGGCCATAGTGACTATTGTTATCGGTAGTTCTAAACCTTGTTTAGTGACATCTATGGGTAGCATTTAGGCTTGGCCTATCTAAAAAATCGCACATCACACACGTTAATAAGTAGTGTGTCATAAACCAAACCAGAGGTTATTAGACTATGCAATGAGATACTAGTTAACAGTCATTTAAACACTATTTACAACACGTGATGCCAGCTGCTATGTTTTATTTAATGCACCCATAATAGCAGAACTAAGTGTAATCAACTTGTGACAGAAGATAATAATTAGGCGCCCCCTATATAATGAGAAGTTGAACGTTCACCTACCTCACCGATACCCAAAACGATGCGGGCTAAAGCAAGTTCTATAAGATTGCAGGCTAAACCTGATGTAGCCGAAAAATCAACCTAAAAAGTGAGTGCATGACATTTATAAATCCTAGTAGTGACAAGTAAATTATAATCTTTTGTAATTATAACAGTTAGTTATGCTCAACCATAAAAACATGAAATCATCTAACGACATCCAAGTCTTATGATAAGTCGTTACAAATAAAATTAGTCATTTACTGATAATCGATTTAACGGAGTCAAGGTAGTAATGCATATTGATAAATTGCTAAATTCAGTCAAACAACAGGCAAAATCAAATATTAATAACATCACCCTGTCAGTCCCTAATACTTGGGAGCAAGGTCGTACACTTTACGGTGGTATTTCTGCCACTTTAGTCTATCAGGCAATGCGTGAAGTCGTTGACTCTGAAAAAGTGATGCGTTCGCTAAGCACAAATTTTATAGGTCCAATTGAAGCAGATACTGAATTTAGCATCACTATTGAGGTTCTTAGGGAAGGAAAGAATGTGACTCAAGTTGTCGGCCAAGTAGTGCAAGACAACAAAGTTGCATTGATGAGCCAAGCAAGCTTTGGTATCGCTAGACAGTCTAAAGTTAACATATCTGATCCACTACAACACAAAATGGACCCTCCACAAAAACCGGATTTCATGCCCAAGATCTCAAAGGTGACACCCAAGTTTTTAAAGAATTTTGATTTAGCACAAACTAAAGGTGGATGGCCATTTACTGGAAGAAAGGACAGTGACATACATGGGTGGATGCGTTTTAAAGAACAGCCATGTGACTTTTCTGACGCCCATTTAATCGCTTTAATTGATATTTGGCCACCAACAGTTTTACAAATGTTAAGCTGGCCTGCCATGGCCAGTACTATGAGCTGGAATTTAGAGTTTATTCATCCACATCAGAAAATTTCAGGTAGTGATTGGTTTGCTTATCAAGCACATACTAGACAGGCAGCTGATGGGTATGCGCATACAGAAGCCAATATCTTGGATAAGCATGGCAGCTTAGTAGCTATTAGTAGGCAGGTAGTGGCAGTATTTGCTTAATCGCAACGATGAAAAGTAACAGCTAGTTATCCGAAATGTATTAAGCCCATAGCAAATGTTGTTGGGCTAAATAAAGTCAATGCGTGCATTCATTAACTGCAAATGACTGGAATCGAGTGCATTGTTAACACATTCAACATCAATCCCTGTGCTTTAGTACGTTTTTTGTTATGTCGGCATATGTTGAATAAAGCTTACGGTTAATGTTACTAAGATTTAATAATTAAGCGAATTGAATAATAATTTTAATTTTGCTGTGGCTCTAGTTACGAAAAATCTAAAGGTATACATCCCAAAGGTTTTTACCATTTGAATGAGATAGATACGTATTTATTCGCATCCTCTGGATTTAACTTTGCCATAACCCGTTCACCCAGATTGTTCAATCAACCGCCCACAGATAACATTTCAAACTATTTCAGCCTGACCAGTTGTGCTGATTAATTTAAGAGTCCGTATTATTGAGTGTAATATGATAAATTTTTCTCAATGCTGAATTATATAAAATTTCAAAGATTACAGTCGAAACAACTAAGATGATGTAACAGGATTGTTTATGAACAGCGCTCCTTTAGGCTCATGGCTAACCATATAAGCTAAGACCTAACGAATTGTATCAAGAATGAAATCAGATGCTTTAGGAACACAGTTCAGTTCGATTAAATGACTTGCCGCAAAAGGCAATACAAACTGTATATCATTAGCAGCATGTATTTGAACACACTGAAGACTTGTAGGGACAATGAATCAATATATTTAAATTTGAATCAAGAAAATATGTGGGTGAGGTAAAATCAGGGACTTTAACTGCTCTATAGCTCTAGATCGAAAATACGTGAATGAAAGATTTTGGGTGTATATAAACAGACAGGATATGTATTCCAATACTTTAAGGTTTCTAATAACTTAAATGCGCCTAGACTAAATTTTAAAGAGATGGTGGGTCGTGCTGGATTCGAACCAGCGACCAATTGATTAAAAGTCAACTGCTCTACCAGCTGAGCTAACGACCCATCGATTAAATTTAATAAGTATTCACATCGCTCTAAGAGTAAAAAAAATGGTGGGTCGTGCTGGATTCGAACCAGCGACCAATTGATTAAAAGTCAACTGCTCTACCAGCTGAGCTAACGACCCACTTTTCATTTTTTCTTTTCGCCTCAAGCGAAGGCGGCATATAATACTCAATTGAAACGCCAGCGCAACCCAAATGACATTATTATTTCAATAATTCAAACCGTTTGCTGAAAAACCGAACAATAGTGTATTTAACGAACCATGGAGACTGAAAAAAACACCCCAAGTACCCCATAGATATCTCAATTATGTTTGAGTAACACAATCAAAACTAAACAGGCATCTTATTTATTAAAGTCCTTTGAGTCGCTTTTCAGCGAGTTTAGCTGAGGACGAGTTGGGGAATTCAGCAACTACTTGTTCCCAAAGCTGTTTAGCACGGGCTGCATTTGAACGTTCCATTTCAGTTATGCCCAACTTCAACGTTGCATCCGCTCTTTTACTCGAATCTGGATAATTAACAATTAACGTCTGAAATTGTTCTCCAGCAATGGCCCAGTCTTGTTTGTTGAACAATAACTGCCCTAACCAATAATGTGCATTGGGGACATAACTAGAATTTGGGAAGTTTTGTAAAAATGTTTGAAACTCAGGTATGGCTTGTTCATATAACCTATCTTTGAGGATCAAATTAACAGCTTTATCATAAGCTTCGTTTTCATTCTCTGATAAGGGCACTTCGACAGTCGTAACTAGAGTATTAACAGCATCTACTGGCATTGTCGAAGTTTGTGTCTTAACAGATTCAATGCGCTTATCTATTTCGAGATATAGCTCTCTTTGACGTTCGAGAATCTTCTCTAATTGATAGTTTTGCACTTCTATTGAGCCACGAAGCTCATTAACTTCACTTTGCATAACATCCAGTTGCTCTTGCTGACGATGTTGTGCATCTGTGCGGGTTGAAAACTTTTTTTCCAGCTCAGTAATACGTTGTTCGCTATTACTTCTGGTTACATCTGTCACAGGCGCAGGAGCCGCAATCACTGCGACTCCATGTAGCCCTAGCAAACTTATCGCTAAGGTGCGTTTCATCATATTAAGCTCTATTATTGATAAACCAAAACACCACGGCGGTTTTCAGCAAAAGCCGCTGCAGATGTGTTGTTGTTAACAGGCTTTTCTTCGCCGTAGGACACAACAGACATCTGAGATGCACTAACACCTGCATTCGATAAATAAGTTTGCACTGACTTTGCACGAGACTCACCTAATGCAATGTTATATTCGGGTGTGCCACGGCTATCACAGTGACCTTCAATTACAATTGATTGCCCACTGTTTTTAGTTAAAAATGTAGCGTGTTGATTTAAAATGTCATAGAACTCAGAGCTGATGTCGGCACGATCAAAATCAAAGTAAACCAATTGATTATTTTCTAGCGCCATTAACTCTTGCTTCATTTCTTCAGCAGGAGTCATTACAGGTTCAACTGTGCCGGTTTCAACCATTGAATCACGTGCTTCTTTCGCTTTACGATCCGCTTCTGCTTGCTCTTGGGCAATGCGTGATTCCTCTACAGCTGCTTTTGCTGCTGCATCGTCTGTTGATGAACAAGCCATCATAGTTACAACTGGAAGAGCGATAACCAACCCTTTAAAAATTTTATTTAGTTGCATTCTTTTATCCTGTTTTTATAAAATTTAAGTGAAAATGTATTTAACGCAAAAATGGTGACCAAGTCGGAG
>CAJQKX010000244.1 GCA_905479025.1 uncultured Paraglaciecola sp. | reverse complement strand
CAGCCAATTTTCTTTTAACAGTTAACTGATGGTTTTCTGTTAATACTTGCTGAGAAAGTAAGTTTTGTTCTACGCCATTTCGTTGATGCAAGATAAACTGCCACAGCCATTTAATAAGCACTGAGGATATTACCGTGCCGGATATGAAGATTTTCTCTGGAAATGCAGTACCTGAATTAGCCCAAAAAGTAGCTGATAGGCTTTATACCAAACTAGGACATGCAAGTGTTGGACGTTTTAGTGATGGGGAAATCAGTGTAGAAATTCACGAGAATGTCCGTGGTTCAGATGTCTTTATTATCCAATCTACGTGTGCACCAACTAACGACAATTTAATGGAATTGATTGTCATGATTGATGCGTTTCGCCGTGCATCAGCGGGTCGAATTACTGCGGTTATCCCCTATTTTGGATATGCACGACAAGACAGACGAGTGCGTTCAGCTAGGGTGCCTATCACGGCTAAAGTTGTGGCAGACTTTTTGTCCAATGTAGGAGTTGATCGAGTTTTGACTATCGACTTACACGCCGAACAAATTCAAGGTTTCTTCGATGTGCCGGTAGATAACGCTTTTGGTACACCCATTTTGTTAGAAGATATTCGCCAACGTGATTTTCATAACCCAGTGGTGGTATCTCCGGATATTGGTGGCGTGGTGCGTGCCAGAGCATTAGCAAAACTGATGAACGATACTGATTTAGCTATTATCGATAAACGCCGTCCCAAGGCTAATGTTGCTCAGGTTATGCATATTATCGGTGATGTTCAAGACCGAGATTGTATAATTGTTGATGATATGATTGATACGGGTGGTACGTTGGCAAAAGCGGCAGAAGCATTAAAAGCCCACGGCGCCAGAAATGTATATGCCTACGCTACACATGCTATATTTTCGGGTAATGCGGCACAAAATTTACGAGACTCTGTGATTGATGAAATTATCATTACAGATAGCATCCCCCTTCGCGATGAGATAAAAAATATACCTAAAGTCAAACAACTTACATTATCTAATATGCTTGCTGAAGCTATTCGAAGAGTCAGTAACGAAGAGTCTATTTCAGCGATGTTTGAATATTAAGACTGGTTCATTTAAAGATTAGAGCAGCGGCTTTTACCAGCCGCTTTTTTATTGTTAAATAACGCGCAAATTCATTGTTTCCCCTTCTTTGTGGTGTTAACATTCGCCGCCCTTTTTTATGGGATGTTGCTGTTTCACTGTCTACGGGTAGAGAACTAACGACACAAACGTAAATTTTGGTCGCAAAAATTTACACACACTTACTATAATTTGGAGTTACCACATGTCTGATGGAATTTTCACACTAGACGCAGAAATCCGTACTGATTTAGGGAAAGGTGCGAGCCGCCGCCTACGTCACGCTGGTAAAGTACCTGCAGTCTTATACGGAGCAAATAAAGAAGCCGTTTCTTTAACGCTTAATCATAACAAACTTTTCCAAGCCCAAGGCTTCGAAGCTTTCTATTCTCATGTTCTTACGTTGAACATTGGTGAAGAAAAAGTAGAAGTATTGGTTAAAGACATGCAACGTCATGCTTTTAAACCCATTGTTATGCATGTTGACTTTTTACGTATTGATGCGAAAAAAGCGCTACAAACTAATGTACCTTTACACTTCATAAATGAAGAAAAAGCTGATTCTATTAAATTAAATGGTGGTCACGCTGAGCATCACATGATTGATGTTGAAGTGAGTTGTTTACCAGGTGACTTGCCTGAGTACATCGAAGTTGATTTATTAAATGTTGCACTAGACCAAACTATTCACTTAACTGATTTAGTATTACCAAAAGGCGTATCTTTGGTAGAACTAAACAAAGGCGAAGAGCATGATTTGGCCGTTGTAACCATTAAATTAGCTAAAGGTCCTAAAGTGGAAACTGATGGCGATGATGACGCAGCTGCAGAAGCAGTACCTGCGGAATAAGTTGCTTGACTGATAAACAATTAGCGCACATTAGCCTAATTGTGGGCCTGGGTAATCCAGGCCCTGAATATCAACATACCCGCCATAATGCGGGTGCATGGTTCGTCGAATCATTAGCAAAAGCGTACAATTGCACCTTGAAATTTGAAAATAAATTTTATGGCTTCACCGGTCGTATCACGATTGGTGGACATGACATTCGACTTCTCATTCCTACCACCTTTATGAATAAAAGTGGTCAAGCCGTTGCTGCCATGGCAAATTTCTATCGTGTCCCCTTATCTGATTTATTAGTCGCATTTGACGAATTAGATCTTCCACCTGGTGTTGTCAAATTTAAAACCGGTGGTAGTTCAAGTCAAAATGGTGTGCGTGATATTGTCAGTAGTATGGCTAATCAAAAGGATTTTCTGAGGCTGCGCTTTGGCATTGGTCATCCAGGAGATAAAAACCGAGTTACGGGTCATGTGTTAGGTAAAGCCCCTCAAAAAGAACAACAACAAATCGAAGATGCTATTGATGAAGCAACACGTTGCCTCGAGATATTAGTCAAAGACGATCTAAAAAAAGCTATGAACCGCCTGCATTCATTCAAGGCCGAATAACATTTCATTAAAAAATTAACCATGACGGACTTCGTCAAATCATTAATACAAAATTAAGAGGAAAAACAAAATGGGTTTTAAATGCGGCATAGTCGGTTTACCAAACGTCGGCAAATCGACACTTTTTAACGCGTTAACCAAAGCCGGTATCGAAGCGGCAAACTTCCCATTTTGTACGATAGAACCCAATACGGGTGTGGTTCCAGTGCCCGATTTACGCTTAGATAAACTTGCTGCAATTGTTAATCCTAAACGCACTATTCCTACCACTATGGAATTTGTTGATATCGCAGGTTTAGTAGAAGGTGCATCTAAGGGTGAGGGTTTAGGCAATAAGTTTTTAGCTAATATTCGTGAAACCGATGCGATAGGCCACGTTGTTCGTTGTTTTGATAATGACAACATTGTACATGTGGCGGGCAAAATTAGTCCTCAAGACGACATCGAGATTATTAATACAGAATTGGCATTATCTGATTTAGAAACAACAGAAAAAGCACTGCACAGAGTAGCAAAAAGAGCGAAAAGTGGAGATGCTGACGCGAAATCTGAACTCAAAGTATTAGAAAAAATCAAACCTCATTTGGATGAAGGAGAATTATTACGTTCAGTTGAGCTAGATAAAGAAGAATTAAAACTAATCAGCTACATGAACTTCTTAACCCTTAAACCCACTATGTATATCGCTAACGTTAATGATGATGGATTCGAGAACAATCCATATTTAGACAAAGTACGCGAAATTGCTGCAGCCGAAGGCGCTGTAGTAGTCGCAGTTTGCGCTGAAATCGAATCTGAAATAGGCGAACTAGACGACGAAGAAAAAGCCGAATTCATGGCAGATATGGGATTAGAAGAACCGGGGTTAAACCGCGTGATCCGTTGTGGTTATGAATTACTTGCCCTAAACACATATTTTACCGCTGGGGTTCAAGAAGTGCGAGCTTGGACTTATAAAGAAGGCTCTACCGCACCACAAACCGCAGGCGTCATCCACACCGATTTCGAAAAGGGTTTTATCCGTGCCGAAATCATTGGATATGACAATTTTGTTGAGTTTAATGGTGAACAAGGTGCCAAAGATGCCGGTAAATGGCGTTTAGAAGGCAAAGACTACATAGTAAAAGATGGCGATGTGATCCACTTTAGGTTTAACGTATAGTCTTTTAAAGAATTTGAAGCCCGCTAAATGCGGGCTTTTTAGTGTATTAAAAACCCAAAAACACGCTTCGCGCCAACTTTCTGATGATTTTGACCTGTATTCCTTTCGCCAGCAACTTTGGTTATCAAGTACATCCTTCACTTTACCAAAAGTACCAGCTGTTGCTGTTGTATGTTCATCATGTGAATATAGTTAATATTCATAAAATACAATTAGGAACCGTTTTAAACATCTAAAAGATGCACCAAAAGGTAAAACTTAACATGATGACCGAGTCATCAATGAGCCCAATTAAAATAACGATGATAATCAACCTATGCCTAGTATAAAAATACGAAAAGCGTCTCACTGAACTGGCTTGGTAATATAGACAAATAAATATCAAGAGATCTCTTATTAAAGATGAAGAGAAGCGGAGCCCAACTTTTAAAGTCCTACTTGAATGGCTTACTATATTGCTCTAAAAAATCTCTAGATAAATGAATAAATTAGGAAAATTCCAAAGCTTATCGCCAGGACACCAGCAAAACGACCTAATGGTTTAAGCAAAGTAAATGCCCATGATATTAAGCGTTGAAATTTATTACGCCCTATGAAAGCAAAAACTATAGCAGCGATAATTCTATCCAACCAATTACTTCTATTAATAAAGGGAACTTTGAAACACTAGCCTGATAAATAAGTAATGCGCCTAGCAACAGTCTCACAACAACAGCACCAATATGCAACCAGAGCTTTTGGGAATTATTACGAAGTACCTTAAATATAGTTTCGGAATTAGCAATGAGTGTTACTCCAGCCATAAATATTAAGACCCCAAAAAAAATTATCAATATACTCATGATCAGAATTATCCTCTAGCAACATAACGCCTTGCTATGCGTAAAAATATAGTTGGCTAAAATGTTGAACGGAGTGAAAACAGCCAACTGTATTTTTTCTGTCGAAGCCCTTGTTAGGCTTTAACATCACTAACCTTCCGTTTAACGGAATATAATGCAAAAAACACGATTGCAATGTATCTAGGCATTATTGTGACCAATGTATATGCCCACTCTTGAGGTTCCCCCGTAATTACAAAAATATAAATGTGATGAATACAAAAGGGAAGCAATAATGCCAAATAAGGAAAAAAGCTTCTACTCGAATTGAAATACTTAATAGCCATCACAAACAAGAATTAAGAGACAATTAATGGTAGACCAATAGTAATAAGATCTACCGTAGCAAATGCGAATGTTGGGGCTGCTTTTGCAGCAGGAGCCAAAATACTTGTGGGAATGGCAATCGCCGTAACAAAACCGATGATATAAATTGATAAGTACACGTATAAAATGCCCAAAAAACTAGCTAAGATTGTAGCTTTTACTCTATTCATGAATCTATCTCCTTTAAATGCCTAACGCCACAAATCACCGGATGGTGAATATAATGAAGCTGAAGCGAAGTGGAAGCTGCATCGCTTTTAACCGTCCGAGTGAATTTGTCTTGTTAGGCGATTTTATTGTATTTGTGCTTCAATATAAAATTCACCTTTATCTTTGTTGCCCCATTTGATGAAATATTGAAGGCTATATTCACCCGCAGTAGTAACGAGTGTTCCAGAGCATTAGCGAATTTGAGCGTCTTGATTGAAACCTTCCTCTGCGACATTTTCCACGGAGACAAATTTAGTGCCGGCTGCTATTAAAAACGGTATGTCATTGACAATTTGACCAACAAGGGATTTTGTATGTGTACCATCACAACCGGGAAAAGAAGAAAGAGCAACACCACCAAGAGACATAAGAATCCAAAGTCCTCCAATAATTGACAATACAGCGGCTTCCCCGCCACGACCTTTACCACAATTGGAGTTTCTTTTGTCTTTTCAATCATATCACCTCGATTTATGAGATACGCTGGAAACCCAATTATCCAAAGCCCCAATGTTACGGCACACCAAGCACCGGCAGACATATTAAACATGCCTTTCCCATCGGGGATTTTACCAATTTTGTTTTTTGTAGCATCAAGGTAAACCCAAACCGCTGATACTGCTACAACAGCAATAATAATTGAATTTAACATATCACTTTTCTCCAATATCCTTTTGATTAAATAAGGCTAGACGCAAGACTTTTTGAACACCTAACAGTGTATTAGTCGAAAGTCGGGATAAATACAAATACAGCTTTCTTATCCACTTCGACATTCCGGTTAATTTTTTACAACATTTCATAAAATTAAACGTTTAAAAAGCATAATGTAGATTTGATATTTTATGATCAAACTAAGCCATCTATTTATCAAGACTTAAAAGTTTGGATAAATACATGGGGTAAAAACAAAACACATCTGAAACAGTGGTATACGATATTGCTTCTGCAGAATTGAAGCTTTGAGTGGCTTATTATGCCCATTTAAATGGTTGCATATTTGGATTTTTATATTATAAATATATGTGCAAACAGTTATTTTCACATCATAAACCTGAGGGATCAGGTTCGTTGAAATACGCTAATTGGGACACCCATTTTCACAATGAAGCTTTAAAGACTGAAAAGCAGTGGCGACACCACCAAGTCAATTGTCGGCATAGCTGGTGCTTTTACCTTAACCTCGCATCTATGTTTGCCAATTATTTTTGAGATTTCGTAGGGTGAAACTGGATTCCTTAGAAGCACAGCTTCGCCCAGTTGAACAACTCGACAAGAACGTCGAGCTTGGGTGCCGATCATCAAGGACGTGTGATTGACTAATTTAAAGTGTTTGCATCGGTTGAGAATAAGCACATTGTAAAAACTTAACTGATAATAGAATGAAGAACATAACTGACGAGCGGCTCTTTTTGCTTACTTTTTGGAGCTGCAGAGAAAAAGTAAGTTACACAGAAGGATTTCTGTGAGAAAAATTTCAGGTATGTCAGTGCTCGTTAGAGCATAAGTTTTTAATAGTAAAAAGAAATAAAATCAGCGAAGTGATTTTAACAACTGATTCTTAACACTATCCTCCGCAAACGCCACCTCAACCCCATTTAACTGTATCTGCTTAAGCTGCGTTGCAGACAAGCCTACCACTTCCCTTGCCAACTTATATTCATCAGCAATTTCAATTCCCGAGACTCCAGGGTCGTCGGTATTCAAGGTCACCAATATGCCTCTTTCAATAAAGGTTTTAATGGGGTGCTGAATGATATCAGTGCAAGCACCTGTTTGAAAATTTGAGGTTAAACAACACTCAATGCTGATGTCGTTGTTCGCCATAAAATCCATTAAATTAGCGTCTTCACGTGCTGCCACACCATGGCCAATTCGCGTTGCGCCTAATGCATCAATTGCTTGCCAAATGCTGTGTGGCCCGTCGGCTTCACCTGCATGCACGGTAATTTTCCAACCAATATCTCTGGCTAATTTAAAATGTTGTTTAAATCTAATGGCAGGAAAGCCTTTTTCGTCACCTGCCAAATCTAGCGCCACAATATCGTCTTTGGCCCTGAGCAAAGCCTGCAGTTCTTGATGACACATTGCTTCTCCGTAACTGCGACTTAATATGCCAATGAGATTGATATGCAGACCGTATTCTTTAGTGCCTGCTTTGCAGCCAGCAACCACGGCATCTACCACTTGTTCAATAGCTAGATTGTGCGCCTGTGCCATAAAAACTGGCGAGAAGCGAAATTCTGCATAAGTGAGCCCTGCCTGCTTGGCATCTTCGACATTTTCATATGCCACTCTATAGCAGGCTTGTTCTGAGGCTAACACTGAAACACCCAGTTCCATTTTCTGTAAAAAAGCCAAAAGGTCAGTCGTTTTAACCTGGACTTGTGTTGCTTGGATAAGCTCTTCTACATTTTGCTGCTGAAGTGGAATAGAAAATTCTTGAGCCAACTGCCAAATGGTTGACGGCCGAATATTACCATCGAGGTGTCGATGTAAATCAGTTAAAGGGTAGTCGGTGTCTATCACAAATAACCTATTCAGGAATGGTCAAATTTTTCAACAACAATACTGCTTGCGTACGAGTATTAACATTGAGCTTTCTGAAAACCCCACTGATATGTGCTTTGACTGTTGCCTCAGTAATATTTAAATCAAAAGCGAT
>CAJQKX010000243.1 GCA_905479025.1 uncultured Paraglaciecola sp. | reverse complement strand
GATTGGCAGCTAAGAATAGTAGGGCCGGATAACAAAGGCTATTTAGAAGAAATGAAGCAGCTTGCGGTCACCCTTAAGCTACAGAGAATAGAGTTTACTGGGCCACTCACCGGAAAGCACAAAACACAGGCCTACCTTGATGCTGATTTGTTTGTGCTTCCAACTTACTCAGAGAATTTTGGCATGACGGTGGCTGAATCTTTGGCAGCGGGTACGCCTGCGATTGTGACATCAGGGGCGCCGTGGGCTGGTTTGGATGGACATGACGCTGGTTGGTGGATTGATATAGGTAAGGAGCCATTAGCAGCTTGTTTGGAACAAGCATTGTCTCTATCTCGTGAAAAATTGGATTCTATGGGTTTGAATGGTCGCCATTGGATGAGGCAAGAGTTTTCTTGGGGGAGCATCGCCGACAAAATGAGGTCTACCTACGAATGGGTTTTAGGAAATGCTACAGCACCGGAGTGCGTTATCCGTGAATGAAGTGTCATATTTTAAGGAGAATTTTTAATGGTACCCCGCTGGGTGAAATCAACATACTATTCATTGCTGTCACCGTTAATGCGTCTTAATGCAATGCGATACCGAGCTAGACCTCTGGTCAGTTTAGCGGCCAGGAATTTGGTACACCTAGGGCCTGGGCAGGAGAAATATTTGCAAGGTTGGATCAATGTAGATGCGAATTTGATCTCATCAAAGCCAGATATATGGGCCGACCTTCGATTTAAACTCCCTTTTCCTGATAATTCCGTCGATGCAATATATTCCCACCATATGATTGAGCACTTGCCAGACTTGGACTTCCATTTTCTGGAAATGTATCGATGCCTGGCTCCGGGCGGTACGATTCGGGTTGGTGGACCACACGGTGATAATGCGATACAGGCTATGCTGACGGGCCAACATGACTGGTTTGGTGATTGGCCAACATCTAGGAAAAGCATGGGTGGTAGGTTTGAGAATTTTATATTCTGTAAAGGCGAACACTTAACGATTTTGACTGAATCGTTGTTGTGCGAGTTAGCGGAGAATGCGGGGTTTGAAGATATTCGAATAGTCATGCCCCGAGAGACAAGTTATCCCGAGAATATTAGCGGTACTGTTCTAGCTCTTGAAGAGGAGGTCACGGACAGACTCGTAAGAACGGTACTAGTTGAGGCTAAAAAGCCGCTGTGATATTACTCGGCGTCTTCGATAAATATCTAAAGCTGCCTAAATGACGCCCACTAAACCAAATGCCAAGCCGCTGCCGATCGCAGTAGTGATGATAACCCTGAACGAGGCACACAATCTTGAGGCCGTACTGGACAATATCCAAGACTGGGCTGAAGAGGTATTCATTGTTGACAGTTACAGTAGCGATGAGACGGTAGATATTGCTTTACGCCGTGGTGTTCATGTTGTGCAGCGGGCTTTCCAGGGTTTTGGTGATCAGTGGAATTTTGCGCTTGAACAGTTGCCGATAAATTCAAAATGGACAATGAAACTGGACCCAGATGAACGGCTATCTGAAGAGTTGAAGATTTCGGTTGCTCGCGCAATCGAGCTTGAGGAAACCTCGGCGTTTAGCGTTACTCGCCGCTTGTGGTTTATGGAGCGGCCGCTACCCATCTGTCAGGACCTAATTCGTATTTGGCGAACGGGCACCTGCAAGTTTACGGATGTACTGGTAAATGAGCACCCTGTGGTGGATGGAAAAGTGAAGTCACTCACTGGATATCTTGAACATCATGATAGCCCAAACCTTCAGCACTGGTATCACAAGCAAAATAAGTATACTTCTGCAGAAGCGGTCACCTCTTATCGAAGTTTGGAATTGGCGGCCAAGCCAAAAATATTTGGCACCTCCATTGAGCGTCGCATGTGGCTTAAAAGGAATTTCTTTAGAATGCCATTTAGGTATAGCGCACTTTTTATCTATAACTACCTGTTAAAAGGAACCTGGCGCGCTGGCAGGGTGGGGTATATATGGTCAAAACTTAGGTTGGAGGTCTATCGGGCCAGAGAGTACAAGCTGTTTGAGATGCGGATTACTGGCCGCGAGCCGCAGGAGTTTAATAAAGGGACCGGGGAGCCGGATTTGCGGGTTGAGCAGTATTGACTGAAAGTGGGTGACTTTTAGTGGCTAAAGAAACAGTTCGAGAGTGTTGGGGAGAAGGTTTACAGTGAAGGTCGCAGGTAATTAATGTCTTTGTTTAACACACTCAAGTTCATCACATCGCACCCGCTCAATCGAGGTCGCAAGCTGAAGTCGATGTTCCAATTTGCTAAATGGCAGGTTGGCAGCCGCATTGTACCGGGCGCTGTCGTGTTCGATTGGGTGAATGGGTCAAAATTCCTCGTCAAGCCAGGTGAAACTGGGCTCACAGGAAATATATATACCGGGCTCCATGAGTTTGCAGATATGGCCTTTCTTTTGCATGTGCTACGAGAAGATGATTTATTTATCGATGTGGGTGCCAACGTTGGGTCATATTCGATACTTGCTTGCGCGGCTATAGGAGCCAGAGGTTACGCATTTGAGCCCGTCCCGCAAACGCATTCCAGATTGACAGACAACTTGCGCCTCAACCATATTGAAGAAAGGGTGAAGCATCCTAATATTGGTATTGGTGAAGAAGCTGGTGCTCTAATTTTCACTGCCGATGGCGATACGGTAAATCATGCGCTTGCCGCAGGTGAATCTAGCCAGAATACCGTCAATGTTGAAATGGCAACGTTGGACTCAATACTGGCTGACGAACTCCCTTCACTCATTAAAATAGATGTGTAGGGTTTTGAAACACCGGCTTTAAAGGGTGCTGAGATGACACTCTCAAAAGATTCTCTCCATTCTGTAATTATGGAGCTCAACGGGAGTGGGGGCCGCTACGGTTTCGATGAGATGCTTATAATGGAAATGATGGTCGACCATGGCTTTGCAACATATTCCTACGACCCCATGCAAAGAGCATTAATCAATCTGGCGGGCAAAAACCTAGCATCAGGGAATACGCTGTTTATCAAAAATCTAGATTATGTATTGGCGAGACTTGAGGGTGCGCCCAAGGTTCTGGTAAATGGCGTTTTGCTGTAAGTGTCAGGTGCTATTCCACGTTCGCGGGGGTAAGGACTAAGTCTCAAATTCCATGAAACAAATATTCCAGGATCTAAAATCAGGTGAGACCCGTGTAGAGGAAGTGCTCTCTTCGCAGGCCGCCAAAGGCCAGCTACTCATTAGTACTCGCAAGTCCCTGGTGTCGGTAGGCACCGAGCGCATGCTGGTCGACTTCGGCAAAGCCAATTTAATTGAAAAGGCCCTGCAGCAGCCCGATAAAGTGAAGCAGGCGCTGG
>CAJQKX010000242.1 GCA_905479025.1 uncultured Paraglaciecola sp. | reverse complement strand
CTGAATTTTGGGCCGACGGTCCAGAGTCAGAAACGCCTCCCGGACACTGGTTTGTTATCTTAAACTCTGTGAGTGACCATGCATTATTGGAGAAACGTTGGGCAGGTGTTGGCGACATATTAGGACCGCTTGAGTGGGATATTAAGTCTTATTTTGCTATGGGGGGGACTATGCATGATTCCGCTGTGGCTGCTTGGGGGATAAAAGGGCGTTATGATTATATACGACCCGTATCTGCGATCCGTGCTATGGCTGACCTAGGACAAAGCAGTGATCCTTTATTATCTTCTTACCATATTAATGGTGTTCCATTAGTGGAAAATTATATTGAATTGGTCACAGAAACAGACCCCTTGGCCAATGATAACCCACAGCACATAGGTAAAATAAAACTGTATGCTTGGAAAGGTCCAGGCTATGTGATTGACCCCTTGGTTGACCAAGCTGGAGCGGGATGGATATTGGCAGAGCAATGGTGGCCCTATCAAAGGCCTTCTTTTGTGACACCACCATTTGCTGGTTATGTATCAGGACATTCAACCTATTCTAGAGCGGCTGCAGACCTATTGGAGTCCATTACGGGGTCAGCCTATTTTCCTGGTGGTATGAGTGAATTTGAGGTGGTTGCTAACGACTTTCTGGTGTTTGAACAAGGACCCAGTGTAAGTATGACTTTGCAATGGGCTACCTACCAAGACGCCTCCGATCAGTGCAGTTTGTCGCGTATTTGGGGAGGGATCCATCCACCCATTGATGATATTCCTGGCCGAATCATTGGTGCTAAAATTGCGACAGACAGCTTTGAGCTTGTGCAATCTATTTTTGGACAATAAACGAAGCCTATCTCTGAGCTATATAAGCTTATGTAGTTGGGATACATACTAAAAAGTGTTGGAAAGTCTACGCTGATTTTGACTCACTAAATTAAATTAATTAAGGGTAGTTTACTCAACATGACTAAGCTGCCCAATATATTTGGGAAAGATGTTTATGAGTAATCACCATGCGATACTTTGCAATCGTTTATTAATCAACGCTCTGGTTATTTTACCCGTGATGTTTTTAGCCTCGTGCGGTGGTTCGGATTCATCTTCTCCTAACATTATTAATGTTCCGCCTGTTGTTGTGACTCCCACTTTACGAGTCGAAACTTCCCTTGCCACTGATCCATCAAAATTATTAATAGGACCCAGCAAAGATTGTGAGCTTTTAGAAACTGATGCCACTGCTGTTTTCAATGACGTGAGTCATAATGCAGGTCTTTGTTATGATACAACCTTATCACCTTTAGACGGTACGACTGCGCGCGTATCTGGTGGTATAGCAGTGAGTGATTATAATGGGGATGGCCGCATGGATATTTATGTGACCCATGGGCGAAATAATTTGGGTAAATTATTTAGTTTACAAGCAGATGGTAGTTTTTCTGATATGACTCAACAAGCGGGTATTACTAGCTTGTCTGCGGGTCATGGAGGGGCATTTCTGGATATCAACCTAGATGGCCTTCCAGACTTATTAAGTATTCAGGAGCCGCCGTCTGTTGTTCAAGTGTTTGCTAATAATGGTGATGGTAGCTTTTCAGATATTTCTGAGTCTACAGGCTTACATCTCACTAAACCTACTCTGTCAGTGGCAGCCGGTGATCATGATTTAGATGGCGATCTTGATTTGTTTTTCACGCATTGGGATCCCATTAATAAGCAGGATCGTTGGGAGTATTTTTGGCAGAACCAAGGGGCAGGTTATTTCATCGATATTAGCGACACTGTGGATATTGGTACTTTTACCCCTGCGGTAGAAGGGGATGAGCCACAATTGAGATACGAGTATTCTTTTACGCCGGTGTTTGCTGATTTTAATCATGACCGTTTTCCAGATATTTTACTCAGTGCTGATTACGGTAATAGTAAAGTATTAGTTAATAATGCAGGTACAGGTTATGTTGATTATACTCCGCCCACGATTAATGATAGATCTGGCATGGGAAATACAGTGGCCGATTACGACAATGATGGTGACTTGGACTGGTATGTCTCAGCCATAGGTGACACTCGTGAAGAGTTTCTTTTCATTGGGTTATTAGATGGTAGTCGTTTGTATCAAAATGATGGTGATGGTAATTATACTAACGTGACCAAAGCGGCTGGAGTCACGCAAGCATATTGGGGCTGGGGAACCTGTTTTGCAGATTTTAATAACGATGGTTTTCAAGACCTTTTTACGGTCAATGGTTACGATGGTTGGACTGAAGAACAATCGGTCAATCGATCTTATGAGCGCTTCAATAATGACCGTGCTGTACTTTACATAAACAATGGTGATAGCACCTTCACTGAAAGGGGCGTGGAGTTAGGAATAACCCATACCGATATGGGCAGAGGTCTGGTGTGCCATGATTATGATCGAGATGGTGACTTAGACATGCTAATCGCCAATAGTGGTAAGTCACCGAGTTTATTCCGTAATAATAGCTTTGCAGATGGTAATAACTTTTTAAATATCCAGCTCAAAGGTACTAGGCTCAATCCTCAGGCTGTGGGAGCACAAATTTTTATTACCGTTAACGGTAAAGAACAAATGCGCGAACTGCAACTGGGTAATAATTATGTGTCACAAAGCCCAGTTGAGGCACATTTTGGGGTTGCAGACAATCAAGTCATTGAGAATGTGCTTATCGTTTGGCCAGGTCTGGCGTCAGTAACCAGCGAATTAACCAACGTGCAAGCCAATCAATTTTTAGTGGTTTATCAGCCTGATTAATCAGCAATACGTACTTTATATTGAAATAAATTTGATATTGAAATGAATTTGATATCGAAAATGAGTTTAGCAATGTGCAGTAGTATATTTTCGATTAGGCGCTGTACATTCTTTTTATAGAGTTATTAAACCATTAAGTATTGAGCCAATAAATTAGTATTAATGGCATCAGTGGTATCAGTGACATAAATCACCATCCGAATTATTATCAAGCTTAAGCTTATGCCTATG
>CAJQKX010000241.1 GCA_905479025.1 uncultured Paraglaciecola sp. | reverse complement strand
GCAGCGCCCGAGCCAAAGAGAAGAGAAGCTAGGGAATGATCATTTTACTGACTACTATGCTTCTTTTTACGTTTAAAAAGCTTTAACCAAAACGCACCCTCAAAAAGAAAACCCAGAATAATAAAAGCAGACACTGAACATTCCAAGTCGTGAGCACCTGCTCGCGGCTTGAAAAAAAAAGAATACTCCCCACATCTAGTTCATCCGGCATCGTTCCTCTGATAAAGAAGACAATAGCCCACCCTTAGCCCTGACAACCTTAGTGTATCCCTAGTGTAAATCTGTGTGTTTACCGCTATTGTTGTCCTTGGACATTGAAGGAAATTTCGTGACTACAATTGTATCAGTACGGCGCAATAATCAAGTGGTAATAGCAGGTGATGGTCAAGTTTCACTTGGCAATACCGTTATGAAAGGCAACGCAAAAAAAGTGCGACGCTTATATAATAATAAAGTCTTGGCTGGCTTTGCTGGCGGCACAGCAGATGCGTTTACTTTATTTGAACGATTTGAGTCTAAGCTTGAAATACATCAAGGAAACTTAACCCGCGCAGCGGTTGAACTAGCAAAAGATTGGCGTAGCGACCGAATGTTACGCAAATTAGAGGCTATCCTGGCTGTCGCAGACGAAACGGCTTCCTTTATCATAACTGGAAATGGCGATGTAGTTCAGCCAGAGAATGACATAATTGCCATAGGCTCTGGAGGCAACTTTGCACAATCTTCTGCCATGGCCTTGTTGGAAAACACCGAATTATCAGCCAAAGAAATTGCCGAAAAAAGTTTGACCATAGCCGGCAATATTTGTGTATTTACGAATCATAGCCAAACAATTGAAACAATCGATTATTAACCATATCGGCTAAGACACTCTACCTGACTGGCGTTGCTTACATTGAGCACCAGTTAATTACCCAGCTTAAAAGGTTTTATTTATGTCAGAAATGACCCCAAGAGAAATCGTCCATGAGTTGGACAGTCATATTATCGGTCAACAGGACGCTAAACGGGCAGTGTCTATTGCCCTTCGGAATCGCTGGCGCAGAATGCAGCTTGGATTAGAGCTGCGCCAAGAAGTGACACCTAAAAATATCCTCATGATTGGCCCAACAGGTGTGGGTAAAACCGAAATTGCCCGGCGCTTAGCCAGGTTAGCCAACGCGCCTTTTATTAAAGTCGAGGCCACAAAATTTACAGAAGTCGGTTATGTAGGTAAAGAAGTCGAAACTATTATTCGTGACTTAGCTGATATCGCCATAAAAATGACCAAAGAGCAGGCCAAAAGTAAGGTGAAATTCCGCGCTGAAGAAGCGGCAGAAGAACGTCTTTTAGATGCATTATTACCCCCACCAGAAAATGCCTTTGGTGATAAGGAAGAGCATCAGGATAAAGGCACCAGACAGATTTTTCGCAAAAAACTCCGCGAAGGGCAATTAGACGATAAAGAAATTGAGCTAGACGTTGCTGCGCCTCAGGTTGGCGTAGAAATAATGGCACCTCCAGGTATGGAAGAAATGACCAATCAACTACAAGGCATGTTTCAAAATTTGTCAGGTAGTCAAAAGAAAAAGAAAAAGCTTAAAGTCAAAGAAGCGTTTAAATTATTAATCGACGAAGAAGCTAGTAAGTTAATTAATCATGAAGATCTGAAGCAAACAGCGATAGACTCACTTGAACAAAACGGCATAGTGTTTATTGATGAAATTGACAAAATATGTAAGCGGGAAGGCTCTACCAGCGGAGGAGACGTATCACGTGAAGGCGTGCAACGTGACTTGTTGCCATTAGTGGAAGGTTCAACCGTGTCGACTAAACATGGTACCGTAAAAACCGATCATATTTTGTTTATTGCTTCTGGTGCGTTTCAAATGTGCAAACCTTCAGACTTAATTCCTGAACTACAAGGTCGATTGCCTATCCGTGTTGAACTTTCCGCGTTGACTGCCCACGACTTTGTACGTATTTTGACTGAGCCAAATGCATCGCTTACCGAGCAATACGTAGCTTTGCTTAAAACGGAAGGTGTAGATGTCTCATTTACTGAAGAAGGTATAGAGCGTATCGCTCAGGCCGCATGGAAAGTGAATGAACGTACCGAAAACATCGGAGCCAGACGCTTGCATACCGTGATGGAAAAACTGATGGAAGACATTTCTTACGATGCCTCTGAAAAAAATGGCGAGTCGTTAATTGTCGATGCTAAATACGTTGACGACCACTTAGAAATGTTAGTAGATGACGAAGATTTAAGTCGCTTTATTCTGTAATCTATCTTTGTGAATACAAAAAAACCGCTAGGTTTAGCGGTTTTTTTGTATCCAGGTTTTCTTCGGTTTGGCATGAAAATACCAGTAGCTTTGTCCCTCTAATCAGTTATTGGCCTTAAAATTTCTGGAACATGGAAACGAGTTTTTTACTAACACCGATGTATTTCTTGAGCCTGTTGTTCGCTTGTTTGGATCATAAAAGGTATCAACCATTTGAAAAGAGGCTTTTCGCATCATCCCTGCGGAAACTAAGTTCTCTTCGTGGCGTGCAATATAGACCTTTTCACATTGTGCTTTTTGAGCCAATTCGATTGGCCTTGAGTAGTAACCTGCTTCCAATTCCTTTACCACTATAATGCATCTTAACTACCACATCATTAATATATGCCATGGTTGATAAATCGGAATATTGACTGAGTTGTGAAGGACATGCGTCTTTAAAAATTAAAATCGCGAACCCTGTAATTTCACATTCTTCTGCTAAAACAGCCAGCGCCTTCCCATCACGTATTTGCTGAAACTGTTGCTCGATGCTTTCATCTGTAATGTAGTTCCATTCATTTAAACCATCTCGAAATAAAATGTTTTTCATGTGTTCAAAATCAGCTACTTTAAGTGGCCTTGAATGTACTTTCATATTCCACCTCTATTTGGCACATAACGCCTTGTAACGCCCAGCATGAATGTGAAGCACATGCTTTTAACGGTCCAGCACTTTGTGCAATTGTTAAGAAACCTGTTAGGTGTGCGTAGACACATTGTTGATAGACATTCTCCAATGACAAATACCCAGTGTTAAGCCGGCAACACAACGCTGACACTAAGAAAAACAGTCATTTGCCCCCCCAAAAGCTCGACACCATTTTGCCTGCTATCTGTTTAGGAGGCACCCCTGACGATTGAGTGACGCCTGGCGGGATTGTTACTCCAACGGCTTTCTCGCTTGTCCAAATATGTACCTGTGGCTCAAATTTAAAGGTCGAAATCTGCTTTGCTATGACGGCCAAAGCCCCATTAAGCGCAGCTACGGTCACATAGAGCGGTGTTTGACAAGATGCACAGGAATGATGAGTCTTGTCTGAGCCGGTGCCGCCCTTCATTACTGTAGAATAGTTTTGTCCATGGGCACTGCACCTATCGGGCTGAAAAAACGCCAGTGCAGTATATGGCATAGCCGTAAACACTCTACAATCGCTACAATGACATACCAATTGCACAACGGGTGCTTCATTGATGCGAAGTGTCAGTACGCCACATTCACAGCGTGCAGATGTCCTCGTTGTTCCAATCATATTTCTCTCTCTAGGTGTCTGCTATCCACAAGCATTCGCCCAACTTACATCAGTTAAGGGGATCAGTAAGCTTATTAAAATATGCAACAAAGTGGAAACCAGTAAACGTTCCGTGTCCCAACTTAAGTCGCTTGCTATGTATTTTGCGTAACATGACATGTGTGAATGACCGTTTTATTTAAATACTGCCAGCCACTTTTTAATTTATTCATGATTAAGCCATACCCTTTAAAATTTAACTTATAACAGGCACAACCCAAGCCAAAGAATCATTACAAAAAATCAGTTTGTTCTCATCATTAAAGAGATATAGCGAATATGAAACTGGCTAATGAATTAAAAAACGGGTTAAACATGTGTATAAAAATGTAAAGAAAACACCCATCTCACAATATTATTTACGCTTCTTATTTGGGCTTAATCAAGACAGAAGCCAACTCACGTCGCTCTCCTTAAAGTGTATCAACAAGCCAAGTCACGGTGTGTGCTAACACCCGCTCACTGAATTTAGCCGTGGGGTTAAAAGCGTCGAAAATATGATCGGCACCACTGATATGACGATATTCTTCAAGCTCACTTGATGCCGTATCAATGATTTTGCGATCAATATCAGGGATCGTATCCTCAGTTCCCCGTATACAAAGCAAAGCGCCAGAATATGCTCTAAATGGGGTGAAAATATCATAACCCATTAAGCCTAAAAAATGCTGTTTGGTTATCGTTATGGCTTCCCAATCTTGAAATACTACCGAGCCTGTTGCCAATACTTGGCGGCGTTGCTCTGCGGAAAGCAAATTTTCAGCAACGGTATCTGGATTACCAGCCGCAGACCACAAAACCATACTATTAAGTTGCTTGGGATAATGGCCTGCTAATGCGATAGCCGTTGACGCTCCTAAACTAAAACCTACCACCCCTTTCGGGAGATCGGGATAGGTATCGTGCAAAAAATCAAGTCCCGTTTTCGCATCGATAACGCGAGATTCAAAGGTACTGGTCATGGTATAATTTGTTGCTTCGCGTTCACTTTCGCCACGTATATTAATTCGAATAGACGCAATACCTTGGTCGGAGAGTCTCTGTGCTAAGTGCTTGTACATATCGCCCACTTCGTCCATCTGCCCTGCCCAACCATGTATCATTAATACCGCAGATTTGGCTGTACCAGCAGCAGAGTGGTGGGATGCGACCATGTCATTTGCTAAGACGATCCGAGTGTCTTGCGCGGCTGAAAATTGAGCAAATGCGAACAGAATGGCAAGTGTCGTCACTCGCGTGCAGTGGTATTGTAATTTAGATATCATAAGGCCTTCCTTTTTGTAGGTTGAGTACCGTTGAGTCATACACGACATATTACCGATTTTCGCCCCATCAGGGATATAAAAGAGAGGGTAATATGAGACAAGATATATTTTTATTTTACGAGAAGTGACGATTTCACCTACACCTGACAATCTTATACAAGTGCATATTCCATATCTGAAAATGGCACAGATGCACCAACGATAACCCACTGTTTTTAGCCCTGCTAAATCGCTTACTAGCGATGATAATCGCATCACGTTCAAGTATCTAGCAACGTTCATTATTTTGGAACCTAACAACTTATGCCTGCAAACGTGGAAACCGTTATCCATATTGAGATGAGTGTCGGTTTTAGCAAACGAGCCTTAGATGATACTAATGAGGCAACAAGCATACATAGGCAGCGCCCGAGCCAAAGAGAAGAGAAGCTAGGGAATGATCATTTTACTGACTACTATGCTTCTTTTTACGTTTAAAAAGCTTTAACCAAAACGCACCCTCAAAAAGAAAACCCAGAATAATAAAA
>CAJQKX010000240.1 GCA_905479025.1 uncultured Paraglaciecola sp. | reverse complement strand
CTACGGTTTAGGATTGGCCATTGGTATGGCTGTTGTTTGGTTCTACGCTGTACTAGGGGGTATGAAGGGCATTACGTATACGCAAATAGCGCAATACGTTGTCATGATCTTTGCTTATACCATTCCCGCCGTTTTCATCTCTTTCCAATTAACCGGTAATCCGATCCCACAACTTGGTTTAGGCTCTACACTGGCTGATGGTAGTGGTGTTTACTTACTTGATAAATTGGACTTGGTTGTAACCGAATTAGGCTTTAAAGAATACACCACAGACAACATGAATGGCTCATTAGATATGTTCGCCTATACCATGTCGTTAATGATTGGTACTGCTGGTTTACCCCACGTTATTATGCGCTTCTTTACGGTTCCTTCTGTAAAAGCAGCCCGTTCTTCAGCAGGGTATGCATTAGTTTTCATCTCGTTATTATACACAGTTGCTCCAGCCGTTGGCGCAATGGCACGTCTGAATTTGATGAGTACAATCGAACCCACTGCCGGTCAACATTTAGAATATTCAAAGCGTCCTCAGTGGTTTAAAGACTGGGAAAACACAGGCTTATTAGAATTTGAAGATAAAAATGGTGACGGTAAAATTCAATATTCTGCATACAAAGCAAGCAATGAGATGGTAAAAGTTGATAATGACATTATGGTACTAGCCAACCCTGCTATCGCTAACTTACCTAACTGGGTAATTGCATTAGTGGCTGCCGGAGGTTTAGCGGCGGCGCTGTCAACTGCGGCAGGTTTACTACTGGCTATATCATCATCCATTTCCCATGACTTAATGAAAGGGGTATTCACACCTAACTTATCTGAGAAAAATGAGTTACTGACGGGACGAATTGTTATGACACTTGCCATACTAGTCTCGGGTTACCTTGGTTTAAATCCGCCTGGATTTGCCGCAGGGACGGTGGCGTTAGCCTTTGGTTTGGCGGCATCATCAATATTCCCAGCATTGATGATGGGGATATTCTCTAAGAGAATGAGTGGCACCGCAGCCATTGCAGGGATGTGTTTGGGTATCGGAGTCACCATGCTTTATGTGTTCCAACACAAAGGCATTATGTTTGTACCAGGGACATCATTCTTAGGCGATATGGGTCCAAATTGGTTCTTTGGTATCTCACCCAATGCATTTGGTGTAGTAGGTGCCCTTGTGAACTTTGGCGTCGCTTTTATCGTGCTGCAGTTCACAGGGCCTGCGCCAAAAAACATTCAAGATTTAGTTGAAAATATGCGTCGCCCTAGTGGCAACGCTTCAGTCAACTATCACTAGGCATTAATTGTCTATTGGAGAGAACGTTTTGTTGACATGATTAGATAAGGATGAACCATTTCACATCAAAGGTTAAAGAGTTGCTCTTTAGCCTTTATTTTTCTAAATGCTTTAATTAAAAACCTTAAGTGAAAATCAGTTCGCATGGATCAAAAAAATGAAGTGCAAAACACTTTTATTTGATATTCAATCATCAAAAACTGTAAAGCCTTAAAAAAGATAAATTAATGAATAAACATACAAGAACTGCATTTATGGTGGCACCAATTTTAGCTGTAATTGGATATATTGCTGCAGATTATTATGAAGAAGACCAAGCTGAAAAAGAGAAAGTGATCCAGTTAGTGCCTTTTGGAGATTGTGATGTGATTAATCGACAGTGTATTTTAAAGGCTGGCGATTTCGAGGTGAACGTCTTTGACAAAAACAACCTGACAACAGTCAACTCAACGTTTCCCTTAGGCAGCGCAACACTATTTTTGGTTGATGAAAATAATCACCCCACTGCCTATCCATTAGGCATGATACAAAGCCCTTATTATTGGCATACAGAAACTAATTTGAGAGAATTAACCGGGCATTCAGGACAACGTTACAAACTTCGACTTATCGTGAACATTAAAGGTGGACGTTATATCTCAGAGTTTTATACAAAAACAAAATAGTATTGGTTAACGACAAAAATTGCCTGATAGCTGATAAAAGCCATATCAATTTTCAACCTCTATGAGAATCCCCCAGATTAGTGAGAAAGCTATTATTTAAATTAACTGCAGCCCTCTTAAATTATAAACGTTATAAATTCGTGCCACGGCTAAAACACCTTTTGGTATCCTGAAGCCTGAGCATCAGTGTCTGTGATTGAATGCCGAATTAGTTTGTATATCCTGGCCCAATATGAACTTAGTGATAACGTTTCAGTTTTAATATCTTCATCAAGAATATTATTTTTGTTGTCATTAAACAGATATCCCATAACGTTTTAACATGCGTATAAAAGTAATTCAGAATTGTTACTCAGCAGCAAGGCAAAGTTTGTGAGCGATTGCTTATTAACAATGAAAATCTAACAAACCTGACTTAGATCAATAAATAAATTAAGAAAAAGTGAATAATAAATGGGAAGTTTTGGTTAGAAAGTTTCTGCAAAACTGAGATAAGTTCATTATCAAAATGTTGCTGAGATAGGGAGTATTTAGTGGCAGCAAAAGAAATATTAGCAATGACATCCCCTTTACCATTAGTTAGGGTAATTTGTCTTGCATGCAATAAATTGGAATTCTTGCATCAGTTATTCAATACGACCTTTTCTCAAGATTATAATAGTTGTGAAGTTAATATAGATGGCGGCAGCATCGATTGCACTAATATATGCGACTCTAAAGCTAAACCGCTCGCTGTCGCAAAAAATCACCAGCACAAAGGTTTTAGCGGATAGATGAGATGAACAAACCAATTGTACTATTTGTTGATGATGAAACCAGCGTTCTTCGCGCGTTGAACAGGTTATTCCGAAAAGAAAACGTCACTATCATGACTGCGCCCAGCGCTGCAGAAGGATTAAAACTGCTTGACCAGCATTCGATCAGTGTCGTTGTGACCGATCAACGTATGACGGAAATGTGCGGAACAGATTTTCTAAAAAATGTCAGAGCGAGTTACCCAGACACAGTAAGATGTATCCTGTCTGGGTACGCCGAAATGGACTCCGTTATTGCCGCGATCAATGATGGCAATGTGTACCGATTTATTTATAAACCATGGGACGACACGGAGATAATAGGTGCCGTAAATGAGTGTTTGACTGTCGCCATGAGCAAAGCTAAAGAGCGCAGTGATCGCGCATCTCTGGAAAATCGGGCGACAGTTCTCGAAGAAGAAAGCGTGAAGTTTGCTGAGTTAATTGAGTTACAACAAACACTACTGAACTCATCGCGAAAACCAACAATCCGAAAGGCAAATCTAACGTACAGAAATCGGCGGCCACATACATACATTAATCGCTATATAACCCAACAAAAATGACCAAAAAGACAGCATAATGAAAGGTATTGTTTTTAACGTTTTAAGCGACATGGTAACCGAGTCATTCGGTTTGGAAATTTGGGATCAGCTAATTGAGAAGTCTAAACCCGAATCAGGAGCCATCTATACCAGCGCACAAGTTTACCCGGATGAAGAGCTCGTTTCATACCTGACTGAGCTCTCAAAAATCACCGATACAGATGCTGCGGACCTTTTCAGAGTATTCGGCAAATATATGATGCACAAATTTAAGGTGATGCACCCAAAATTCCTGAATAACCACACTGCCAAAACGTTTCTGGCCAGTGTTCATAATGTGATTCACGTCGAGGTGAAGAAACTGCATCCGGATACGCTGCTGCCAACGTTCGAATTTGAGGACAATAGCTCCGACACATTAACAATGATTTACTCTTCGAAGCGAAAGCTTTGCTACCTTGCCGAAGGTCTTATCGAAGGAGTTGGTGAAGTATTCGATGAGTCGATAGACATTCAACAAACAGAATGTATGCACGACGGAGCGGAAAAATGTCGCTTGGAGTTGCGTTTTGGCTAGTCAACCTGTCCTCGCAAACAACAGTCTGCCGGCAATATTCGAACGAGCTATGAAGCGGGAAAGAGCAGCGCGCGAACAAGCGGAGTTTCTACTTGAGTCAAAGTCGCGTGAACTGTATCTTTCAAACGAAGCGCTGCAAAATGAACATCGGCTAGTCAAACGACAAAAATCGGAAATAGAGAGGGCCCATCGAGCACTGCAAGATGCGCAGGCACAGTTAGTTCGGTCTGAAAAATTGGCTTCTGTCGGTCAGCTTGCAGCCGGCGTCGCTCACGAAATCAACAACCCCATTAGTTTCATCACAAGTAATCTTGGCACACTCAAAAGCTACGTAGAAGTCATGGCCCAATTAACCGCAGGTTATCGAAGTTACTTAAAATGCGCCAAACAAGGATCGGTGCAACCCGACATTCTAGAGAAAATGCATCAACTGGAAGAAGAAGAAGAAGACATCGAATTTGTACTGGAGGATATTGAAGGCCTGCTGACAGACTCGATTGAGGGATCAAAACGCATTAAGGATATTGTGCAAGGATTGATGAGTTTCTCACGCGTAGACGATGCGCAGGTAT
>CAJQKX010000239.1 GCA_905479025.1 uncultured Paraglaciecola sp. | reverse complement strand
AAGCCCTAAATAGGCGTGATTTTTGGTCGCTTTTGTATATGTTTCAATGGGTTGCGTAGGTCCGACCCCATTCAACTCCTATAGCAAAGCTTGGCTCCGAAGAATTCTAGTCTGACCCTAATTCTTCGGTTGCATGGTAGCGATCTTCCCAAAAAGCCCCCTTTCGCCCTTTTCGCTGGTTGTATTCCTGAGCGGTTCGCCCAGCAATAAGCTGCATACTACGAGGGATAATGTCTTTATCGGTATCCTTTACCAATAAATGAATATGATTTGAGGTTACGATATAGTTCAGAACACTCAAGCCAAAGCGTTTCTTTGCTTCAAACAACCAATATCGCCAACGCTTGCGATCACGCGCAAACTTCAATAAGAACTCGCTACGATGGCAGCGATGTGTGATGTGCCATACATGGCCAGGAATAAAGTATCGGTTTGCGCGAGGCATTCAGCTTTCTCCTTAAAGCCTATATTTCCACTGAAAAAAATGCTTTTAAGCCCTAAATAACCGTCATTTTTGAGGGCTTTTTGATATTTTTCAATCACTTTAGCAGGTCCGACCCCCTTCAATCCCGTTCATCCCGTCATCTATACTTGCTCCGCTTGGCTGCGTTATATAGAGATTCTATTGTTTGTGGCCGATGATTATCAATACTATTAATGACATCAACAGCGTCGCAAAAGGTATCTAATTCGCCAAGGCCCCATAAAGAAATTTGGTTGAAGATCTCACTAATTCTTTCTTTCCTGGTATGAACGTGCTTTCCACAAAGTAGGCCAAATGCAACATCGGGGTAATCAGATATTGAATTTATTTCAGGATGAATTTTACGTAGGTACATACATAATGTATCTTGGCTGTCACAATACTCGCATCCTAAATGATCGTTTTCACAAATTATGCTTAGTTGCTTGTTTTCCCATTCGGAAGCATCAAATTGATCTTTATAATCTTTAAACATACTATTCTCCTCAAAATAGAATGCCATACTCGCAGATGAGTATGGTGAATAATGAGTTTAACTGTAACTATTTTTGCCTAAGTTTCTGCGGTTCCTTTACCTATCGTTTTTGATTCTACAAGAGAATACCTACAGCTAAACTCTAAGAATTTTGCTAGCTCCAAAAAATCAATTTTATTTTTCGTTATATCATCTCGGCAGATGACAATTCTGAGTGTGTCGCAAAACGTATGCTCAGCTGTTGCAGCTATAAAAGATTTCACAATTTCTCTAAACAGTGTTTCTCGAGTTTCTGATACTCGAGAAAATCCAGACCCCAATATCGGAATATTTAGGATACCTTTCTCCCCATTTAATCCGAAATAATTCCAAAGTTGCGCTAGAGATACTCTAATATTTTCAATATTACTCTTAGCTACTCCATTTTCGTTAACTTCAGCTATGGCGCAAAAGTAGCCAATACGGTCATTTGCTCGAACGGTTAATGTTGTTCCGATTTCTTGTCTTTCATTGTTCGTTTTTCCTCGGATTACATCATTTAAATCCTGATGGTTTCTGAAGTATTTGTTTGTGAATATACCTTGAATGCTTCGGTCTGAAATTATTTCTGGATTTGTCAAAAAAGCGGTATTAGATCCAACAATAATAGGCCCTTCTTGTTTGAAAATGTCTCCAGAAACGAGTTCTATAGTTATGTCTTTTCCATCTAGTTTAAAGCTAAATTTTCGTTTTGGTATAAGGCGGGCTATGCTAATCACTATGCCAAAAAGCAGAAAAAACCACCAATAACTTTTGATTGAATTTGCCGTATTTTCAGTTATGAAGAACGTAGTGGCCTCTATAATTATCCATAGAAAACCGAAAATATGAAGGATTTCTGACACTGCTATCTTAATAAATATCATTTTATCCCGAGCGCCTGGTAGACCGAATCCGAATAAAAGTACGGGCCGATGTTACCGTTTGATTTGTGGTTTGAAAAACTTTCTGGCCAATTTTCTATCGCATATTCAACGGCCGATTGTTTGAATGGTATATGGATTGCAAGTGCGTAACGCAGCGCTGGTGGGCAGCGATCATTGTCCATTTGCTTCTTATTATTAAGATTAACTGCGATAATGGGCAGGCCGGTCTTTATTGCCAGTTCAATCTCCCATTTCACAAACTTTGTTAAATATCGGGTACTTTCACCAATTAGTAAAACAAGGCATTTTGTATTCGCCATTCTCTCACTTAATCGTCGTTTGATCGTTTGCTCCATGCTGTTATCTCTAGCGATATTAAGATCATGGGCGTCATAGAAGTTGAAGCTTACATACTTGCTGTTTTTCCAGGCTTTCATCAAATAGTAATAATGAATATCCTTATCACCATCAAAAGCTATGTAAGTTCTATTTCGGTATGCCATATCTGCTCCTTGATAGAATTTACTTGAATTTAACGCGCTGTAAGATTTCTAAGGCTAGCTGGGATAGAACAAACAGGCACTTGTGCCTTAAGAGAAAAAATTGCTGCCTATCCATCACCATTCCTTGGCTCACATGGGGTGTACATTCTTGTACGCGATATTTAACGAAGAACTATAGGTTCCTACTCGACGGGGATCAATACCGTTGGTCGGTTTCCGTGCTAGCGCAACTTCTCCGGTGTAAAGCTCAAATTCTTCTCACCGGAATCCCAAGTCACTTCCCCATCCTGCAAGCTAATCTGCACATCCATATTGCGCTGCACTAGCTTAGACAGAACCTCAGTCGTCTCTGTGTCTATATGAAAAACACTAATATTATTAAATCGCGCCAAGGGAGTTTGCATTTGCTTCCACCACATTTCGGCGGAGCCGCTGCCGTAGGTGTAGACCATGACTTGCTGTGATCTGCCGCTGGCTTTTTTGAGACGTTTCTCGCTGGGCAGGCCCAGTTCGATCCACAGTTCTATGTCGTCGGTGAGGCTTTTTTGCCAGAGGTCGGGTTCGTCGTCGGTGCTGAGGCCTTTGGTGAAGCTGAGGGTTTCACTGGCTTGCAGGGCGAAGACTAGGAGGCGAACCATTAGGCGTTCGTCGGTTTCGGAGGGGTGTTGGGCTAGGGTGAGGCTGTGCTGTTGGTAGTAGTGGCGGTCCATGTCGATGACATTGAGTTCTG
>CAJQKX010000238.1 GCA_905479025.1 uncultured Paraglaciecola sp. | reverse complement strand
CTGTCTGCGCTTAAAGTCGCTTCCTTACCATTAAATAACGCTGTTTTAATAATACGAATGAGACTGGGTTTTTTAGGATCGGCCAAGTTAATAACAGCAAGACCATCAGATTCAACGCCCAACGGATTATTGGCCGCAAACAGCAAATTATCTTTGGATGCTAATAGCGTTGCAGCATGCTCAAAAGGTAGCTCAAGTTGATAGAGGATATCTCGATCGACACTGGTCGATGAATCATCAACATTACGATCTTCTCGATCGTAAACTAATAACCAGCGACGGTCTTCATTATCCGTTGTAATAAAAGGATAGTGATAGCTATCTGCACTGACATACAATTGTTTATTGGTGAGGTGTAAGGCTTCAGGGATTAAATCCTGCGGTAAGTTAAAATAACCTAAGCCATGCATTGGCGCAGCGTCTTCAATCGCTTCTCGGTCGTAACTAACTAAAGAGATCCAACCCGGTGGTGAAAATGTTCTAAATAATTCCGGGCTTTCAAATTCAACCGTGTTATTACTTTTTTGTGGGACGCCAAGATGATTAACGCCTTCGCCCAACACATAAATTAAACCTAAGTCTGCATCAGAGGCAATACCTTTTATTCGGCCTGGCGGTAACAATAACGCATCGGGAATAAAGTCTACGACACCACTCTCTAAATCAATAATATCTTTATCACTAAACGGCGCCAAAGACGCAATACGTCGATCAAGCTCCATTTGCCCATAGTAAAGTGCGTTTCTCAGTTGATAGACTCGTCCATTTTCGTCACGGATTTCAACGTCAACAAAACCTCGGTAGTTATCCCCAAAATCAGGAACAATCCAATCCATTTTTTCAGCACTGTAGAGTGACAAGTTATTGTTGTCGACCGTCAATGAAATTAAGCTATCAACATCCCCTGACTTCCAAGCGGACAGCGTTAAACCATCATGAAAACCGTATCCGACGATCTCAACACGATCACCTTCACCCGACTGATTAATACCAACAACAGCAGGGTTAATATAAGAAATCTGTAGCAAGTCAACATAAGTGAATCCGCCAAGGACGGTATCAGTCAGGCCATCATCATTGATGATTTTAACCGCTGCTGGTCCAGCAAAATTGGGCGTAGTGTAGGCATGTATTTTTTCATAATTATCATTAACGCTCGGCGCTTCAACTCGATCAATAACAAGTCTTTGCCCACCCAACATTAACTGCGGTGATTGACCAAAATTAGTTCCTCGAATAATGACAGCCGTGCCACCATCGATACCACCTGATGAAGGCGTAATAGAGACGATATCGGGCAGCGCTGAACTGTCACTGACAGCTGTCGTCCAGTTGAGATAAAACTCACTATTAAGCGCCTGCCCTGCTAATGAAGTTAGATTTGGATCAACCACGATATGGTAGTCAGTATTCGTCGAAAGCGTATACCCTTCTCGCGGTGTTAAAGTGACAAACCGTAATGCCGGCTCACCATTGATTAACTTAAAGGAAAAATCAAAGTGTTCAGAAATATCACGACCCGTCAGAAGCTCATTGGCCTCAAGTGCAGGATCACCTTCAATGACGCGAATAAAATTAGAGAGGACGGTGTCGGCAGATAACACGGCTGAAAACTCAAGCTGCATTCTCGGTATGGCTGTTGCTACATCATGTTCATCCATTGAGGGTAGCGTTGATAGTACCGTCAAATAGGGCAAATCAATTCGTGCGAGACCACGCTTACCCGAAGCCACCTGCACGCCTCCTCTGGCCACAGCTATGCCACGGGCGGCAAAATCATCATCACTCGCTTGCGAGTGTATTAATACAGGGACACTAATATCGGTATTATCGACTTGAGATTCACCCAGATCAATAATTTCAACTAAGGATTGAGCTGGCAGGTCTTCTTGATCAGAGTAATGGACTGATACAAAAGCTTGCTGTCCAATAATATCTACATCGTAACTTCCGTCGGCAACAAAATCTTCTCGTGCAGGTTCAAGCTCAATCGCACGTTTATAACGCGGATTGTAAGGGTCTGTGATATCAATAACATTTAATTGCGAAGCGGTGCCACTTCCAGACATGTCGGTAATGTAAACAGTATCACCTTCAACTGTCAGACGATTAGCCACACCTAAGGTATCGATGCTAGCGATAATGGGCATCGCAGGATCAGCAATGTCAGCAACGACTAGCCCTTCTTCGGAGGCCGCTATAAACGCATACTGGCCTTTAATCACGACATCGCGCACAAACCCATTAGGCTTGATAAAACCGACGTGGTAAGGCGCTGTTAGGTTACTGATATCAAGTACCTGTACGCCACCTAAGCCATTAGCGACCAACACTAAATCATCGCTTCGATCTAAGCCATAGACATCCGAATAAGGCAGATCAATTCGACCTTGTAATACATAGGGTAGGCCCGCTTGTAACTCTCCGTTTTGGTTACTAAAAATCAGTAATTCAGCAGAGATGTTTTGCAGATAAATGTTACCGGTCTCCGGATTCTCTGAAATATTATCGGCTAAGGTATTCGAAAAATTACCCGCATCATTTGAAAATCCTGTTGTTATTCCCGCCTTGGCGGCTAAAACAAAATCAGCATCAGCATGAATTTCAGTTATCGTTCCTGCAAATATTTCACTCGTCTGGGCAAGCATATCTGAATAAATAAAACGCTCTTCTGATGTTTGCTCATCACTATCGGTTAACGCATCAGCAAGATATAAACCTGTACGCGCACCACGAACGCCCTCTTGGTAATCGACCAATAAAAGATTGCCTAAGTCACGCTCTAATCGCATTGGATCGATCGTGGACCAAGCGCCAACAATTGCACCCGTGCGGTTTTCACCCACAAATTGGTCAACGGCTGTGTAGTAAATCGATTGAGACATTGCCTCGAGACTTTGCTGCGTCAATGACGGCAAGGTTTCAGCATCCGGCAGTAAAAAACGACGCTCAGAAAGTGGTAAACCGACTTCGTAATGGGTCACACTTTCAACGCTGTGATTATCAGTAACGACACGCGTTGTTAAACGAACACGCTCATTGCGCTGTTGCGTACGCGATAAAATATTACCGTCAGCAAAATCAGCCAAGTAAACATAAAAGAAATTACTCGGGTCGCTTACAGGCGTCAAGTCGCCATCATCGCGCGTATCATTACGTAACAATTCTTGTGTTGTATTCGCCAGCGCTACCCAATGACCATCGACGTCTTGGTATTCTTTCACCCAGTCAGCAAAAACATGCCGCTCACTATCAGAGCCAATGTCAGACACCGCAACCACGACCCGTAAGGGTTCACCACCAGTAATAATGTCAAGATTCGCAGGCTGAAGCACATCAATATCTGGCTTAACGGTGTCTTCGACTAGTCCAACACGTACGGGGGTTGTCCGTGTACTATGGCCGAAATTGTCAAAAACAATCGCATGAATAACCACGCCGTCAACACCTTCTGGCGGCGTCAATAATGCAGCATAGAGATTATCTTGGTCTGCCGTGCCTAACTGCTGGGACAGCGAACTTCGTACTGTAGTGACCGGTACATCGTTGACGTAGAAAACCACACGATCGATACCGTCGTCACCAAAATCATCAATCGCTTCAACCACAACTTCAATGTCTTGGCCGTCAATGATCACAGACTCATCATTCGCGGGTCGTATAATACTGGCTAATGGTGGTTGATCTTCAAGAATTTCAAGATCAAGTATGGCCGAAGGTAAAGACTCAAAACCATCTACATCTTTCGCCAATGCTCTTAAGCTAAGCGTTTCACCCACTTTACGAGGAACCGTAATATTAAATTGAAACGGTGCTGTTGAATCATCACCAACTAATGAAAAGTCATCGTCTTCAGGAGCAGTTTCACCAACAAACTGATACAAAGTGGCTGTATCAACACCAACCTCTGTATCGCTGGCAAGAATACTAGCGATGATTTCACGGCCTTCCGTTATACTCGTTAGACTGCCCAAGCTATAACCACGACGATCCAATATCTGAATGGCTTGCACTTGAGGTGGTGCATTTCGTCGTAATATCACCGGCCGATTAACGACCGTTTTATTTCCTGCTCCGTCTTCGGCAATCAGTCGTAACTGCATTAAAAGCTGTGTAATGGTGTCGTCATCTGCGCCTAAATAAGCGTCTATTGTCTCTACACCAATACTGCCGGCGTAGGGAGGTGATAATTGGAGGTTTTGTTTGACTTGCTCATTGTCAGAAAAACTGCCGTCCTGATTGGTATCAACATAAAGCTCGGTTCTAAA
>CAJQKX010000237.1 GCA_905479025.1 uncultured Paraglaciecola sp. | reverse complement strand
CATAGCGGTTAGGGTCTTCTGTGCCACGCAGTACGGCGATCACGTTGACAACTTCGGTTGGTTTGGGGATGCGGTCGCCCGAGACAGTGTCGCCAACGGTGAATATGTCGAGGCAGCCGCCGCAGTTAGCTGAGATCCGGTTGAACTCGGCCTCTACCCAGCGCCGGGCTGCACCAATTCCTCGGGTTTTCGATTGTGTGTCGGACAAAGTGTGGCGGGTGCCAAAACCTACGAGTATCCCAACTGATTCTTCAATGCGCTTAGCGTCGGGGGCAACGGCAATATTCTGTAAGTTACTGACACTCAGCGACGCGGCATTCGCAGCCATTGGCAGCTGAATAGTCAATACCGCTACAAATATGGCTAAAAGGGGCATGGCTATCATCTCGAACTCCTTGGTTAATCAAAATTTAGTTATAACAGGAAGAGCTATTACTAGGCACGAAAATGCATCTAAGTCCTCCATGCGCGGCGTTACCGTCACGGGACATATAAATAGAAATTAAAAACTAATTATTATTGATAATCATTATCATTTAGATTAAGGTGCTCTTAACGGCCTGGGAAAAATTAGAATTGTTCCCGAAAGGCAAATGATTAACATTCAGGTCATGACTATAAAAAATGTGCATTTAAGGACTGTGTAACGCATGAATATTAAAAAATTTCAGGTAAAAATTTTAGCTCTCGGCATCAGCATCGCGTCTTTAGCGTCAATTCCAGCCGCCTCTTATGCTGAGCAGAATGAAAATACTGTAATCGAAACTGTGAGAATTGTCGGCTCTCAAGCAGATGCTCGAGCTATAGCGGGATCTGTAAACGTGATTACAAGTGAAGAACTAGAGGTTTTTGAATATACCGATATTCATAAAATTTTGTCTAATGTTCCCGGAGTTAACTTTCGCCCCGAAGAAGGTTTTGGTTTAAGGCCCAATATAAGTATCCGTGGCACTTACGCTGATCGGTCTGGAAAAATCACCTTAATGGAAGATGGTGTGCTAATTGCTCCGGCGCCTTTTTCTGCCTCGTCTGCCTATTACTTCCCCACCACTGGACGGCTTGCCGGGGTAGAGGTCTTGAAAGGGCCGGCGGCGATTGCGAACGGGCCGTATACAGTCGGTGGTGCGATTAATATGCTCAGCACTCCAATTCCTGAAGATACGCAAGGTTTCTTTAATCAAGAAGTAGGGCAACACGGGTCCATGCGAACTCATGCGACTTATGGCAGCTCAAAGGAAAATTACGGGTTTCTTGTAGAGGGCCATATTTGGGAAAGCGATGGTTTTGACACGATACAAGATGAAACTGGTGACACCGGGTTTCGGAAAGATGATTTTTTAGCGAAGTTTCGCCTGAACAGCGATCGGGGCTTAGATATCTATCATGAGCTGAATTTTAAATACCAGTGGTCTGAAGAGTCATCAGATCAAACTTACGTTGGTTTGTCCGATGCATCGTTTAAAAACAATGCCCATGAGCGTTATGGCATGACGAAATACGACAATATGGATAATGATCATGAATCAATGTCCCTAAATTATGTGTTAGATGCTGGCGATTTTGAACTGAGTGCAACGGTTTATGAAAACGATTTTGCTCGCAATTGGTTTAAAGTCGATAAGATTGATAACAAAAAAGTATATGGAATTGGCAATGGCATAAACAGCATAATTGGTGCCGCAAATGAAGGAGATCTTGACGCGGTAGCTATCCTGAACGGAGAAAATTCGAAAGCTGTAGAAATAAAGCTTAAGAACAATAACAGAGTTTATGAGTCTAGCGGCATTGATTTAAAGCTCAGCTGGAGCAGTGAGATGCACTATGTCACTGCTGGATACCGAGAGACTGAAGATAGTGAAGACAGGATGCAATGGTATGCCACAGCAGATTGGATGAACGGAAAAATGGGGTCTTTAGTTGAAGGGGCTATGCCCGGTTATTCATCAAACAATCGACTCACTAGCGCTGATACATCAGCGTTCCATATTAGTGACGTAATTACGTTGGGCAATTTAACGGTAAACCTTGGCTATCGATCCGAAGAATGGACAATCGTTCAAGAAAGGTACGTAGATACGGCTAGAAGCGCTATTGCCACAGATAAAGGTTATCCTAAAACGCTGTCTGACTCTGATAACTCTCTATTTGGTTTCGGCGCTACTTACGATGTTAGTGATAACGTAAGCATTTATGGAGGATTCCACGAAGGGTTTACTCCTACTTCTGGGGGAGCTGACCCAGAGAGAGCGGATAACTCCGAAATTGGCGTAAGATACGCTTCAGGGGACACTTTTATTGATGTTGGCTATTTCAACACAGATTATCAAAATATGTTTGGTAGTTGCACAGCTTCTGGAGGTGCGTCGGGAGAGTGTGAAATTGGTGACTCTTTTAATGCGGGAGAAGCTAAAATATCTGGCCTCGAACTTGTTGCAGAAACCATTGTTGAATCGAGCGGGATGACGTTCCCGCTAAGGCTGAGCTTCACATCTACAGATGCTGAATTTAAAAACACCTTCTCCAGCTCATTCTGGGGGGATGTCAGCGCAGGAATGGCGATACCTGATCTGCCTGAAACCCAGCTTGCACTGAGCGCTGGATTTGACACTGGCAACGGATGGTCTGGGACGGCCACCGCGTATTTATTTGGGGGCACTTGCTCAGTTGCTAGCTGTGAGGCAGGCACTAAAGTCGATAGCTATAATACTCTTGACCTTACATTAAATAGGGAGATTAGTGAAAAAATTGACTTGTATCTGACTATGACAAATCTAGCCGATAATGAAGATATAGTTGCGAGAGCACCTAAAAATGGGGCACGAGCCCAAGCCTCAAGAATAACGTTGATAGGGGCCAGATTTAAGTTTTAGGTTTAATTAAACCAGTAATTAACAGTTTGGAATACGCCGAGCTGGCTTACGGGTAGCAGCAGAGGCTTAAATAACTCCCCTGAGGTTGAGCTTGGTCTAGGTTATATATTATAAGTTAGCCAAGCTTTTTTAGAGCCGCTGTTCTTAATCCCATGAAAGCGTAAAATTCGCAGCGCAACTAAGCTTTTCGCAAATTGAAATGAGAATTAAAATTATGAAAATGGGTAATAGACTCGCGTGTACCTTGATTTTTTTTATGGCTATCTCTGGGATTTCTTCAGGCGCAGAAGTGAATGTTTATTCGGCTCGAGGTGAAGATCTCATAAAGCCAGCGCTTGATACATTCACGGAGCAAACGGGCATAAAAGTTAATTTAATAACAGAGAGTGCTGATGCGCTCATACGTCGTATAGAACTCGAAGGTGCTAACTCCCCGGCGGACGTCCTGCTAACGGTCGATGCTGGTCGATTATTTCGGGCAAAGGAGGCGGGTATTCTAGCTTCGCTGAAATCGCCAATTCTGACTCAGCGCATTCCCTCTGCTTATCGCGATCCGGATAATCAATGGTTCGGCTTGTCGCTACGTTCACGCGTCATCATGTTCGATAAGTCGCGAGTCTCTGCTGAAGAAATTTCCAGTTACGAAGATCTCGCAGACCCGAAGTGGAAGGGTGAAATATGCATCCGTTCTTCTGGTAACATCTACAACCAATCACTGCTAGCCTCGCTAATCGAGCATCATGGGGAAGAGGCAACTGAAGTCTGGGCGGAAGGATTAGTATCTAATATGGCTCGGCGGCCGCAGGGCGGGGATCGCGATCAAATTCGCGCCGCTGTAGCAGGCCAGTGTAAGCTCGCGGTGGCCAATACTTATTACCTCGCGGGCATGTTAAACTCAGACGTAGATACAGACGTTGAAGTCGCGCAGAAAATCGGTGTGTTATGGCCTAACCAAGATAATCGTGGAGCTCATATGAACGTCAGTGGAGCCGGTCTGATTAAGGGGTCTAAGAATGTGGAGGAGGCTCGTCAGCTCATTGAATTTTTGAGTGATGACTACGCGCAGGGGTGGTATTCCGAGGTAAACAACGAATATTCGGTTCGGGCTGATATCCCTGTGAGCACAACCCTTCAGGGCTTCGGGCCTTTCAAGGCCGACCAACTAAATCTCGAAGTGCTCGGCAAAAACAATGAGGCGGCTGTAAGGCTCGCTGACCGCGCCGGCTGGCAGTAACTTTCTAAATTAGAGAGTTGGGCACGCATAATTTTTGAACCGTGCCTTAAGCGGGCTTACTAACCGATCGTGTATGAATGAAAACGAAGAGTGAGCATTGTCTCACTACTAAAGAGCAACCACATTAGGCCAAGGCTGTCTCGATTGAGGCCTTGGCCTTTGTCGTTGCTGGTATTATCGATGCTGCTGGCAACGCCGATAGTCGTCGTTTTCTCTTCGGTGTTCTTTACGGCGGGAGATATCTGGACGCATCTGCTCGACACGGTGCTCACGCGCTACGCGCGCAATTCTCTTCTG
>CAJQKX010000236.1 GCA_905479025.1 uncultured Paraglaciecola sp. | reverse complement strand
ACTGCTAGCAGCATAGGTAAAGCTTTCTACACCAGCTTCCTTGCTCGCTAAAAGCATGTTTAGATATCCAGAAATATTTGTGTCATTTGTAGCAATTGGATCTCTAAGTGATCTAGGCACAGATCCCAGAGCCGCCTGATGCAATACATAATGAATATCGACGCAAGCCCTCTTGCAGTCTTGTAAATTCTTGATGTCACCCTCAATAAATGAGAATTTCGTCCATTGATCAGACGAAACTAATGACCTCACTTCATCTAAATTCGATTGATGACCTGTAGCAAAGTTATCTAAGCCTACGACCTCCTGATCTAGTTTTAATAGAAACTCGAGTAAATTAGAGCCGATAAACCCAGCAACACCGGTAATTAGCCAGCGTTTAGGGTTAGAACTCAGAGAGGTTTTAACGGTTGTGAACTTCATTATGTATAATCCCTATAGCCGTAAGTCAGATTCTGCAATAGAAAATACCGACTTTAAATCAAAAAACACATGAGTTTCATTACCATGATTTTTAATGCCCAATGGCCCCATAGATATAAATTCTCTATGTGCAACCGCGAGGATTATACCGTCATAAAGATTGTTATCTAAGGTTTTGAGAGGCGTAACCCCATACTCACGCTGCGCTTCGCCTGCCTTGACCCATGGATCAAAGATATCAACCTCAGCTCCAAAATCAATCAATTCATGCACTATATCAATTACTTTAGTATTACGTACATCAGGACAATTTTCTTTAAATGTAAGGCCCATGACTAAAATTTTTGATCCATTTACATGAATTCTTTTCTTCAACATTTTTTTTACTAAAGTATTGGCAACAAAACGCCCCATGGAGTCATTAATTCTTCTTCCAGCTAATATAACCTCAGGGTTGTAGCCAACTGACTCTGCCTTTGAGGTTAGATAGTATGGATCGACACCAATACAGTGTCCGCCGACCAACCCAGGCCTAAATGGTAAAAAGTTCCATTTGGTTCCAGCCGCAATAAGCACTTCCTCAGTATCTATACCTAAACTATTAAAAATAATCGCTAACTCGTTTACTAAAGCTATGTTTAAGTCACGCTGTGTATTTTCGATTACCTTCGCAGCCTCAGCCACTCTTATACTGCTGGCCTTGAAAGTGCCAGCAATTACAATCGAGCTATAAAGTGAGTCTATAAAGTCAGCAGCCTCTGGAGTTGAACCCGAAGTTACTTTTGTTATGGTAGTAACTCCATGCTTCTTGTCACCAGGATTGATTCTCTCAGGACTGTAGCCAACAAAAAAGTCTAAGTCACATTTTAAACCTGAATACTCCTCTATTACAGGAACACAATCATCCTGAGTCGCCCCTGGGTAAACTGTGGACTCAAAAATTACCACACTACCAGGAGATATTACTTCGCCAACAAGAGCAGACGCAGCCAGTAACGGCCCGAGATCGGGTCTACGATGAGAGTCAATAGGCGTTGGTACAGTAACTATAAAAACATTGGCCTCTTTTAGCCTGTCAGGGTTTGAGGTAAAGCTGAGATTAGAACTCTCGCTCAACTCTATAGAGCTCACCTCTAATGTATGGTCAATGCCATCAATCAAGGACGAAATTCTATCTTGGCTAATATCAAAACCTATCGTGGGCAGACTTTTACCAAATTCAACCGCTAGAGGTAAACCGACGTACCCTAGGCCTATAATGCATAATTTAGCATCCAATAAATTCATAATCATAGTCAACCGTCTCGTGTATATAAAACTCTACCTCCAATTGAGTCACTTCCAATAGACTCACGGAGATATACCAATAAAATTTGAATGTCTACATCTGCAGAAGCAGTATTGAAGACCAAATCGGCATCATTAAAATTTTTAGAAACCTTACTTACATTTGGCTGTGCAATCCTCTAAAGTCAAAGCTTAAGTATTTTAAGTCAAGGGGAAGTATATTCATCGTTTAAAACAACGCTTTAGTTTTTCTGTCGATAACATGTTGTAACCATTATTTTTAGCCCCTACTTTAAAAAAACCCCTAAAAATATTTTAATAATGCATAACATCATATAGTTTAGAATTAAGACTATAAAAACATTTAGTTAAAAGCTTACGCAGTGAAGTAGGGCTATAAAAGAGAATTAAGCCAGCCATTGCGCGAAATTTATGATGAGCACCGCTTGCTAAAACTAGACCTTTAAAATAATATTTAACTCCTCTACGATCATTCACATCGAGATGCGCTTTACCTATATCAACATAGCAGTTGCCTTTGACACTTTTAGATTTAGACTCACTGATATAATTTAATTCCAAGTGCTTTTTAATAATTAGTAGCGTTCTAATTTTCACGTCTCTCAAGTCTCTGCCCGCTTTATAAGAAATTCGGTATTGAAGAAGCTTCGCACCATTAACGAGGGCCTTTTTATGAAGAGAAAGTCTCAACCATAGCTCCCAATCTTCAATAAATCTAAACTCCAAGCTTTCATCAAACCCGCCAGCATCCTCAAAATTTGATTTATACAAGGTAACAGAAGAAGTCATAATAGGATTTCCATAAAAAATATCTTCATAACTAAACTGCTTGACACTTTTTTCGCCAATATAGTTTAAATGATGCCTACAAATGCTAGTGTTGCCGATCGGCTCAAAACTCGAAGACACTAACGAGAACTCATCACATAGTAAGTCCAATTGTATGCTCAGCATTTCCGGCAACCAAATGTCATCAGAGTCTAAAAAAGACAAAATATTACCCTTTGAATGACTGACGCCATAATTTCTTGCTGCGGCAATCACACCTTTATTATCAAACTGAAGATATTTAATTCGAGGGTCATTATAGGAATGGACGATAGCCGATGTTGAATCTATTGAATAGTTATCAACTACAATAAGCTCAAAGGTTGGGTAACTTTGTGCCAGAACTGAATCAATAGCAGCATTAATATATTCAGCCTGATTATAAGTTGGCATGATAATACTTACTAAGGCGGCATTTGTATTCTTACATTCCATATTTAGTTCAGATTCCCAAGTTACGATAAAAATGTCACGACAGCTAATTACTAGACCAACTATTCAAATTTTTGCTCCAAGAATGATTGGCTCCCGCGTTAAAACTCTTAAAAGTGGCACTGCAAACAAAAATGCAAACAATAGACTTTCTAATATAGTTGGACGCTGAAAGGCAAAAATCAGCATCCCCGGTAAAGACAGCATTGCACATGCTGTAATTCGATCCGGGTCA
>CAJQKX010000235.1 GCA_905479025.1 uncultured Paraglaciecola sp. | reverse complement strand
GTGACTTTTTTGCGCGCGACTTTTTTACTTTGACGTAAACGGGTTTGTGCGTTATTGATGCACATATCGGCCAACAACTCAGCGACATCAGTATGTTGGTTGAGCCATAGACTAAAAGCATCTTTAACCACTCCAGATACAAAAGCTGCGGCTTGGCGCGAAGATAAACGTTCTTTTATTTGACCTGCAAATTGTGGATCTTGCATTTTGGTGGATAAGACATAACTACATCGTTCCCAAATATCTTCTGGTGTGAGTTTGACTCCGCGTGGCATTAGGTTTCTAAATTCACAAAACTCACGCATTGACTCCAACAATCCTTGGCGTAAACCATTAACGTGGGTTCCGCCTTGGGCCGTGGGGATAAGATTCACATAACTCTCAGTGATCATTTCACCACCTTCTGGTAACCACATAACTGCCCAATCTGCAGCTTCAGTGTTTCCTGAAATTGCGCCTGTGAAGGGGCTATCTTGTGGCAAAGTCACATATTCTTTTACTGATTGATATAAATAGTCACGTAAACCATCTTCAAAGTACCACTCGGTAGTTTCATTGTTGACTTTATCATCAAATCGAATCCTTAAGCCCGGACATAACACTGCTTTAGCACGCAACACATGTAAAAGCTTAGTGACAGAAAACTTGCTAGAATCAAAGTATTTTGGGTCAGGCCAAAAATGAACTTTGGTGCCTGTGTTGCGTTTACCACAGGTATCAATAATCTCTAACTCTTGAACCTTGTCGCCGTTTTCAAAGGCAATTTGATGGACGTTGCCATCACGACGAATATTAACTTCCACCCGTTTAGATAAGGCATTGACCACAGAAATACCGACGCCATGTAAACCACCAGAAAACTGATAACTTTTATTCGAAAACTTACCGCCAGCGTGCAATTTAGTCATGATCAACTCAACCCCTGAAATACCTTCTTCAGGGTGAATGTCTACAGGCATTCCTCGACCGTCATCCGTGACTTCTATGGATTGGTCTGAGTGTAATACCACTCGAATAGAGGTAGCATGACCACCTAAGGCCTCGTCAACACTGTTATCAATGACTTCTTGGCTTAAATGATTGGGTCGCGTGGTATCGGTGTACATACCGGGGCGGCGTTGAACTGGCTCTAGGCCGTTCAATACTTCAATAGCGTCTGCGTTGTATTCGTTTGACATAGTTTTTAATCAGAGCTCTTATTATGCGAATGTTGGTTGTGGTGTTATACCTACAACCTAATATTTGTGCCATAGGCAACATGTTATACCAAGCTTCAATTAGTCTTGCAGTAGAAACCTAAAAATATCTGGTAAGAATCTCTGAAAATCTTGAAAACTATGATCCCCACCTTGTTCTATATTTAATTTATAATCTTGGTATTTGGTTTCGGCCTGACGATAGTCCAAGGTTTCATCCGCAGTTTGTAATAATACCCAATAATCAGATTTTGAGTTCAACGTTGGTGTATCCAACTGACGAAGTTCATCAATATGTTTCTTTTCTAGTAAGAAGGGTTGTTGGGTATTGGGATTAATATGTTCACCCAAAAAATCGACTAACAATTCAAAAGGGCGCACTGCAGGGTTAATCAATACGGCTTTACCTGAATATTTTTCCACCATAAATGTGGATAAAAACCCCCCTAAAGAGCTACCAATAAACCGCAGTTTTTTACCTTTATGTTCCGCGACGAGCTGTTCGATAATAGCCAGCGCATCATTAGGATAATTAGCAAGCTGTGGTATTTCTATGGTTAAATCAGGATGGTGAGCCCTGACATACTTAAGGAATTGCACCGCCTTTTGAGATTGCGGAGAACTTAGAAATCCATGAAGATAAATAACAACATATTGCACAGTTAAATGGGCTCTTTTATTCGAACAGTGAAGGTGTTTATTTGACCATTTTTCAGCAGGTTAATCACTCTATACCCTGGCATTAAATCGTTCGTAGCAAACGTTTCTTGGTTGGCAAACTGCCAACAAGTAGAGGGACAAGCCATATATAAACACTGGTCTATCTGCTGTTCAATCGCCATATGGATATGCCCGTAAACCACCCCCTTTATTGACGGATTTTTTGCGACAATAGTATTAAAAACGCGCCTATTTTTCCATTCATGTTTGTCCATCCAGCCCCCACAGGGAACAGCGTGGTGATGAGTTGCCAATAAGTGATAATCGTGTGTGTGTTGGCTTAAATATTCAGCTAAAGAGGTCAAGCTATCCACTGATATTCGACCAATTGATTGTTGGTATTGGGTGTCTAATAAATGAATATGCCATTGGTTAGGTAAAACTATTCGTGGATTGTTCAACCACAGATATTTTTCAAAAACATTTGCCTTTAGTTGTGCTTGGTTGTCATGGTTGCCTGGAATAATGCCAATTTGACAATCAATTTTTGTTTCATGGATTAAACCAGAAAAATGTTGGTAGCTTTGCCCAGAGCCATCACCACTGATGTCTCCCGTTATTAACAGCACGTCTGGCTGCTGTGTTTTAACTTCAGCCAGTATGTGTTTCAGGCTTTGAAAAGGGTTGATGTTGTTGTAACCAACCTTTTGATTATCTGCAAATAAATGGCAATCTGAAATTTGTATGATTTTCATTTTGGCAATGAATTAGGTTTGAGAAGCATGCAGTTGGTTGCTTTGAGTTAAACAAAACTGCACCCATTCGGCTAAAAATAAATTGACCATTTCTTTTTCGTTTTTCTGATACATCTTGGTATTGGGGTATTGGTAGCTTGGCTTCAGAGACCCGATATTCTGAGCGCTAAGCACTTCTGCCATTTTTGCATCGTGATATAGCCTCACCTGTACCACTGGACGTAAAAATGCATACCCCGTTTGGCTTTTTTGTGACATTTCTAAGGTGCTGGTATAGCGGCTACAGTCTATAATTTTAATGGTGTACAACAAACTAGCATTCACTCGAAACTGATACTCTAAATCTTCTGTATCGCAGTCAGGAAGCAATCTTAATAAACGTCCATAGTTAACCTCACACACCTGATGCATGTTGGCTAACTTGGGAATATATTTACGACCTATCTCTTTAGTCATGTGACCAATTTTCCAATACTTGTTGTTTATTCATAGCAAACCATTGTAAAGCAATCAGCGCAGCAGCATTATCAATTTTACCTGTGTTGATCCAATCAAATGCTGTAGCGGCGGGCACTCTGTGCACTAAAATATCTTCACTTTCATATTCTAAACCATGTACACCTTTAGCATCGCTGGCATCTACCAAGCCTATGAAAATATGTAAGCGTTCAGTTGTGCCACCTGGACTAGATAAATAGCTCAAAGCCTTATGCAACTTCTTTAAATCAAGGCCCGCTTCTTCCTTCGCTTCTCGGTAACAGACGTCTTCAGGTGTTTCGTCTTCATCAATGATCCCTGCAACCACTTCCAGTAACCAAGGTGAAGAGGAGGTGGGTATTGCACCAATACGCACTTGCTCAATCATTACAAATTCATCTAACACAGGATCGTATGGCAAAACAGCGATAGCGTGGCCTCGTTCAAAAACTTCTCGTACAACTACATCACTCCATCCGCCTTGAAATAATTTATGCTTGAAAGCGTATTTAACCATTTTAAAGAAGCCTTGATACAGGGTTTCCTTACTTAATATTTGTACATCCTTACCTGAAAACTGTTGAATTTTTTGTTGATCTTTTGGCAAACTATTCTCCGATTATTTGAGTACTTACACATAAGTTATCTTGATTACTTATATCTGAGTTATATAGACCATACGCAAACGCTTAAAAATTAAGATTAGCATAGCGAGGTTTCATATGCTCTTCGCCTACACTCTGTTAATTTATAATATTCTGTTACACTTGAAGCCCGGGTGTTACTACAAAGGGTTGTTACTTAACACATGATTTGCTTAGACTTTACCCATACATAAAATTTAATTTGCTAATGCGTACCTTCCATTGAGAACATGGCTAAGATCGGATAAAGAAACACATAGGACTACCAATGAAAAAAACATTTTTGTCGTCGATGATCTACATAGGGATCAGCATGGGGCTCTCTACGTCTGTGTTTGCAGATGATCTGTATCAAGTTTATCAAATGGCAGTTGAGAAAGACCCAACTACCAACCGCGCTAAAGCTAATAGAGATGTGGCTTTTGAAGGTATATCAATTAGCCGAGCAAGTTTATTGCCTCAAGTTTCTGGCTCTATTAGTTATTCAGACAGCACACAAGAACAATTTAACTTCCAAACTGATTTAAATGGGCAACCTGTGGTTGGTATAATTGAAAATGATTCGAAGAATATAGGTTTAGGTTTAAATCTGAATTTGTCGATTTACGATAGACAAAATTGGGTCGCATTATCTCGTGCAGAGAAAGTGGCGCATCAGAGCGACACAAATTATGCGTTGTCTAAACAAGATTTAATTATCAGAACTACTGACGCTTATTTAGCCATACTTCGAGCCAAGGATAGCCTTATTTTTGTGCAAGCTGAAAAACGCGCCATTGAACGACAATTAGAACAAACTAAACAACGTTTTAATGTTGGCTTAACCGCCATTACTGATGTGCATGAAGCCCAAGCTAATTTTGATAATACTGTTGCCCAAGAAATTATTACTGAAAATGTGGTCGAATTACGTTTGGAGCAGATGCGTGAGATCACTGGTAAATACCATAGCAACATTTCGGTACTGAATACCGAAAATTTCAGCGCTTCGCGCCCCCTTCCTGAAGGTGTTGATAATTGGTTAGAGATCGCGGAAGAAAAGAATCTTGATCTTATGGTCAGAAATTTTTCAAAAGACATCGCAAAAGACGACATAGCATCAGCCAAAGCAGGGCATTACCCGACCCTTTCGCTGGGAGGCAGTTATGGTAGAAACGATACTGAGATAAATGGTAACAGTGATTTTCCAGCCAGAGACAATAATTCAATAGGCTTGACTTTAAGTGTCCCTATATATTCTGGTGGTGCAGTCACCGCCCGGACTGCTCAAGCTAGATATCGATTTGTGGCTGCCAGTGAAGATTTAGAACTGGCTTACCGTTCCACAGTTCGTTCAGTGCGCTCCGCTTATAATGATGTTATTGCTGCAACATCAACTATTCGTGCCTTACAACAAGCCGTTGTTTCAGCGGACAGTGCATTAAAAGCAACAGAAGCGGGTTTTGATGTAGGAACTAGAACGATTGTGGATGTGCTAAACAGCACCAGAAACCAATTTGATGCTAGGCAGCGACTAGCCAGTGCTCGTTATGATTTTATCAGTGCGATATTGGATTTGAAACGTGCGTCGGGAAATCTAACCGAGCAAGATTTGGTAGACATTAACCGTGGTCTAATGCCTGCGAAAGTCAGCTAAGATTATGTAATCAGATTTAGAGGGTGGCTTTTGCCGCCCTTTTTTATTTTTGTTTCACTACAAATAATGCCCAGACAACAAAAGAAAAATAAGCGATAACCTATGTCTAATAATAATAAGCAATATCCGTCGGTTCCCCGAGATAAGAATAACAATTATACCGAGTCATTGGCTATGCAACGTCGTGATTTTGTTAACCAGCAATCTGAAATGTCTGTGAAACATATTGGTTATTATTCAGTTAAACCCGAGGAAACAGCCGGTAACATAGAAAATTTTGTTGGAGTGGCTCAAGTACCTATCGGCCTTGCTGGCCCCATACTGGTTGATGGTGAACACGCTAATGGTGCGTTTTATGTGCCTTTGGCGACTACGGAAGGCACATTAGTCGCTAGTTATAACAGAGGTATGCGAGTTATTACTGCAGCAGGTGGCGCTAAAGTCACAGTAGTAGATGATGCCATGCAGCGGGCCCCTGTTTTTATATTTGAAGACGCCAGACAAGCTCGTCAAATGGGCGAATGGATTGAAGATAATTTTGCCAAAATTAAGTCGCAAGCTGAAACAACTACCCAAGTTGGGCAACTTCGAAACATTGAGCAATACGCTGCTGCGCGGATGCGTTATCTAAGGTTTAATTTCACTACTGGTGATGCAGCTGGTCAGAATATGGTGAGCAAAGCCTGTTTTGCAGCTTGCGAATGGATAAAAGCCAACTATCCGTATCCAGGTTTACAGCGATACACTTTGTCAGGTGCAATGGACACAGATAAAAAACATTCACAACTGAATACCTTGCATTCTAGAGGTAAAAGAGTGATTGCAGAAGTCACAATAAGCAACCAACTTTTAAGAGAAAATTTGGGAGTCTCGGCAGATATGTTATTTAAGATGCGCCAAATATCTAATGTTGGCAGCATGATGGCGGGCTCAGTGAATAACGGAGCGCATTCACCCAATGCCATCGCCGCCATATTTATTGCTTGTGGGCAAGACGCCGCCAACGTAGCCGAGTCTTCTGCGGCCATAAGCTTTGTCGATGTGGACAGTGAGGGTAATTATTATTTAGCTATGACTATTCCATCACTTATTGTCGCTACTTATGGCGGTGGTACTGCATTACCCACACAAAAGGAATGTTTACAGCTAATGGGGTGTTTTGGTAAAGGCAAAGTGAAAAAGCTTGCAGAAATTATCGGGGCCACTGTATTGGCTGGTGAATTGTCCCTTAGCGCCGCGGTATTGGCAGGTGACTGGGTCACAAGTCACGATAGTTTAGGAAGAAACCGCTAACCTCGAAATAAAATCCTAAGCTAAATAACAATTTTTTTGGTTGTTGATAATTGATTGACAGCCAAAGCTTAATTGTTGACACCCTCTATTAAAACACTAGTCTATCCCCGATTATGCAACTTGAGAGACCCACGTCCCAATATGAAAGCTTCGACCCTACAAGACAAATTTATTCAAATTCGCTCAAACAAATTATTCGAAATGTTTGTGGTGACTGTCATTATCTTTTCAGCATTATTGGTGGGGGCTAAAACCTATGAAATGTCAGAAAACATTTACAGTATTGCCAAGTTTCTTGATTGGTTTATCAGCGCTTTTTTCCTGACTGAAATTACTATCCGATTTATGGCTGAGCATCGTAAGCGAGATTTTTTCAGAAGTTTCTGGAATATCTTTGATACTTTGATCGTCATCATTAGTTTGATCCCCGCAGATAATACTGAGTTGGCGTTGGTGGCAAGATTAGTCAGGGTATTTAGAGTGCTGAGAATGATTTCTATCATCCCTGAACTCAGAATCTTATTGGTGTCGTTAATTAAAGCTATGCCACAACTTGGCTATGTTATGTTACTGATGTTTATCATCTTCTACATTTATGCTGCTGTTGGTAGCACCTTATTCGCAACCATTAATCCTGATCTATGGGGAAATATTATTATCTCCTTGCTGACACTTTTCAGAGTGATGACTTTCGAAGATTGGACCGATGTGATGTATGAAACCATGGAAGTGTTTCCGTTGAGTTGGATATTTTATCTGAGCTTTATCTTTTTCACCGCTTTTGCATTTCTAAATATGGTCATTGGCATAGTAGTGAATGTCATGGAGCAAGAAAATGCTAATGCACGAGCCGAAGCTTTAGAAGAAGAAGGTGAACCAAGCCTTAAAGAAATATCCCTACAGATATCTCAATTACAGCGCCAGATATTAACGATAAATGACAGGAAAGACTCTTAAGTTTAATCTACTGTATGAGTATTTTTGACTGTTTCAGTTAACCAAAAATATTTATAAGCTAAAGGCTGGCTGTAAAAGGATCTGTTAGCAATATTGCAGTTGTTTTAGAAAACTCTATTTGTCATGCCGTTTCTACATTTAAGTTATGACTGTAAGAATGATAATACCTTCAGTATCTTTACTATTTTGTTGGGTGCTGTGACGAGTGGCTTATCTATTAATAATCCTTCGGTGCGTTCTACTTTACATAACGGTGGATTAACTTGTTCTTAATAATACTGTTTTTAATAAATGCGAACAGTGGGCTTATATTTGGCTTCAATACTCGCTGATTAGCACTGCGGTGAAGTGATAGATGTATCATCGAAGATATTGGGAGAGGCATATTGTAGACGCGAGCTTCCCAGAGCATCATTTACGGTTAACTAACTCATACATGGATTTTTTGAGCGACTCGTCCAAAAAAAACCTTTTTGCGTGTTCTAATGTTATTATGTCGAGTACTCGTTTTTCCCTATTTAATGTCATTAAGAGTTATTCATGAAATACCAAGGTAGTCCAACTTTTACCCACAGCCAAAATGATAAAGTGGGTGTGTTAGTCACAAATTTGGGCACACCCGATGCGCCTAAAAAAGCTGAATTAAAACGTTATTTAAAAGAATTTTTATCTGACCCCAGAGTGGTGGAAGTGCCAAGACTACTATGGTGGATGATTTTAAATCTGGTGATTTTGAATATTCGACCTAAACGTTCAGCTAAAGCTTATGAGACTGTGTGGACTGATCGAGGCTCACCGCTTATGTATCACACTCAAGATCAAGCCAATGCATTGCGAGAAAACCTGAAACAACAGTATGGCGATAATATAGAGGTAGAATTTGCCATGCGCTATGGTTCACCTTCCGTAGATTCTGTGGTCGACAAAATGTTACAGCAGGGGGTAAGAAAGTTATTGGTATTGCCGCTGTACCCACAATACTGCGCCTCAACAACCGGCTCTACTTTTGATGCAATTGCCCAGAGTTTCAGTAAAAGACGTTGGATACCTGAACTGCGATTTGTCACGCATTACCATGACAACTCAGATTATATAAAAGCGGTGGCAGATAAAATTAAAGTTCACTGGGAGCAACATGGTCGAGCCGATAAGTTGATCTTTAGCTATCACGGCATTCCTAAACGTTATTTATTAAATGGTGACCCCTATCACTGTGAATGCCATAAAACTTCTAGGCTAATTGCAGAAGAATTAGGCCTCAAAGATAATGAACACTTCACCAGTTTTCAGTCACGTTTTGGTCGAGAAGAATGGTTAAAACCCTATACTGATCATTCGCTTAAGGCATTTCCAGAGCAAGGCATAAAATCAGTACAAATCGTTTGTCCAGGGTTTGCTGCAGATTGTTTAGAAACAATTGAGGAAATTGGCGAAGAGAATCGTGAATATTTTCTTGAAGCCGGCGGTGAACGTTATGAATATATTGCGGCACTGAATGCAGATGAAGCACATATTCAAGCCCTTACAAATTTACTTGAGTCTCACTTGCAAGGCTGGGCAACAATCTCAGAGAGCACTGCACTTCGCAATGAACTGGCAAAAGCTAAAGGGGCCCAGAAGTAAATAATTTGATTTATACTGCATTATTGCCAAACAAGACCTGTTCAGCGGCGTGTGTTAACATAATATTTACATTCTTATGTTGCTCACGTCGCTAGAATTACATAATCTGATGGGTATTATTAGATAATAATCAGAAAAGCCGCGCAAACCCAGTTATGGGTGAATAAGACGGATGCAGAACGGGAATTTCCATGTCTACACACAACCTAACTGATCAAGCTTTGAGCCACACCCCATTTTTTACCAACGATGCTACTGTTATGGGTATCTTGGCGATTTTACTGGGTTTAGTATTTTATACCGCCAACAGCCAAGCTCCTTTTTGGCGCAAATTTTATATGTTTGTACCGTCAGTTTTACTTTGTTATTTCTTACCTTCGCTGTTAAATACCTTTGGCTTGATTGATGGCGAAAACTCTCAGCTTTATTATGTGGCTTCTCGTTATCTGCTGCCTGCCTGTTTAGTATTATTGACTATTAGTGTCGATTTAAAAGCCATAGCTAAGTTAGGCAGCAAAGCGATTATTTTGTTTTTTACTGGTACTTTGGGCATCGTGATTGGCGGCCCAATTGCTCTAATGTTGGTGGCTACTTTTTTCCCAGAGTTGTTAGGTGTCGATGGTCCCAATGCAGTGTGGCGAGGCATGACGACGGTTGCAGGAAGTTGGATTGGTGGTAGTGCTAATCAAGTGGCTATGAAAGAAATTTATGGTGCAGGTGACCAGATGTTCTCAGCCATGGTAACGGTTGACATCATAGTGGCAAATTTATGGATGGCTGTGCTGTTAATTATGGCGGCAAACGCAAAATCCATTGATGCTAAAACGGGTGCTGATACTTCAGCAATCGATGAGCTTAAAGCAAAGGTTAAGAGTTTTGAGGCTGAACATTCGCGCATTCCAAGCCTAACTGACATTATGTTGATTGTAGCGGTGGGACTAGGAGTAACAGGTTTTGCGCATATGTTTGCTGATACTATTGCACCATATTTTGTTGAAAACTTCCCTGAGTCACAGAAGTTTAGTTTCCATAGTAAATTTTTCTGGATGATTGTTTTTGCGAGTACGGTTGGTGTGGTGCTGTCTTTCACCAAAGTGCGTCAGCTAGAAGGAGCAGGCGCTTCAAAAATTGGCTCAGCTTTTTTATATATATTAATTGCGACCATAGGTATGAAGATGGATGTAACGATGATTGCAGATCAGCCTCTATTTTTTGTGATTGGTGCAATTTGGATGTTAATCCATGCTTCGCTTATGTTGCTTGTTGCCAAGCTAATTAAAGCGCCTTTGTTTTATATGGCAGTAGGCAGCCAAGCGAATGTGGGCGGGGCGGCTTCAGCGCCTATTGTCGCCTCTGCTTTTCATCCTTCACTGGCACCTGTAGCCGTAATGTTAGCTGTATTTGGTTATACAGTGGGCACTTATATGGCTTGGTTTTGTGGGCAAATTTTGCAAGTGATTAACCAAGCATAACAACTATGAAAAGAAATGACTGAAACCGTTCAGGCACCCAAAGCGCTTTTGCAGGCACAAAAGTTGGCCAATTTGACCGACAATAAGGTGCGCATACCCATCATAGGTGTTCGCTTGGGATTAGACTTTTTAATTGGCCTTATCCCGGTGATAGGGGATCTGATAATGACTGCTGTCTCTTTGAGCATTGTTGCTATGGCGAAAAGCATATCGGTGCCGCGGGCTTTAAGGATAGCGATGCTAAAAAATATCGGTATCGATTTTCTGCTGGGCTTAATCCCATTTGTAGGGGATGTGGTGGATTTACTTTATAAATCTAACCAAAAAAATGTGCGTATTATGGAAAAGTGGTGGGTTAGCCAGAATCATCAACAAATCCATTCGAACAGCCAGCAAGCTGTTCAAAAATGGATAAAGTCTCAGGATAGCTAAGTCTTGATTTATTCGGGGATGCTGCAAGCATTTAAATCTTCTAATTTAATCACGGCTAAACATGCTTGGTTGGTTGCCGATAGCACTACTTTAGGTGCGCAGTTGGCATTAAATGCTTCTTGCCAACGGGCAGCGCACAAACACCACTTATCTCCTGCTTTTAACCCTGCAAATTCATATTGTGGCATGGGAGTAGATAAATCATTACCTATTGATTTTGAGAACGCTAGAAACGCTTCAGTAACAACTGCACACACACTGTGATTGCCATGATCGCTTGAAGGCACATAGCAAAAACCTTCACGGGTAAAACCAGTATTTCCACAGCAAAGTTTTAACGGTTGGCCTAAAACGTTTTTTTCATTTGGCATAAATATTCTTAATTCATAAATATTGTTTAATGTTGGGGCAGATTATACCAGCTTTGAGGTTAGGTAATTGCCTCAGTTGAAGAGCCTATTTTAAACCAACCGTTAATTACGGTATATTATTGTCTCTGTGGATAAACCTACTTTTTCTATTTTCTACCTATCTTTAGCATCCACAGCGATAAGTTAGGCCAAGACTGAATCTAAACAAAACATATTTCTGTTGAGGGGTGTTAATCAAGGACCGAAATATTTCAAACAAACACCACATATGAAAAGTATCGCAAGCGTTACTGGCTAAATTAATGATTATTCACTTCGAGCGTCGCTTTTAGTGGCAATCAATATCAAAGAAGCACCACTATGAAAATATATGACACTAAGACAGCACCCTCGCCAAGACGGGTTCGCATCTTTTTAGCTGAAAAAAATATCCCTATGGAATATGTGCAAGTTGATTTACAAATGGGTGAAAATATATCACCACAAATGCGCCAGAAAAATCCGATGGGCAAGATACCGATCCTAGAGCTAGACGATGGCACCTGCATCAGTGAAGGCGCATCGATATGTTTGTATTTTGAACAGCTGTATCCAGACATCAACCTGTTGGGGAAAAACGCCCTAGAAAAAGCGAGCATTGATATGTGGCACCGTCAGGTTGAATTGTACTTTTTTGGTCAGGTAGGTATGTGTTTTCAACATACAACCGGTTATTTTAAAGATCGTATGACACCCGTTAAAGAATACGGTGAAGTAGCGGGTAAAAACGCAGCAGATTACCTAAAAGTACTAGAAAAACGTTTATCTGAGTCTGAATTTATTGCCACTGACCGATTTACTATCGCTGATATTACTGCTATGTGTGCAGTCGATTTTGCCCGAGTGGTTAATATTAAACTGACTGATGAACAAACTAATCTAAGACGTTGGTATAACGCAGTAAGCAGCCGCCCAAGTGCAAAAGCTTAAATTTAGGGATACAGATTAGGCTGCATAGATGTCAATATTTTGTGGGCGTCAGGGGTAAAAGACTTGTCACTGCTATGTGATGACGTTACACCTGACTTCTTGAAAATTTTCAGCGTACTGGGATGTTTAAATCGGTAATCAAACTCCATCATAAATGGCGTTTTACATCATCTATGTATCTCGCCACCTCTTGGTTAGATCATTATAGGCATCGATTCTACGATCTCTAAAATACGGCCAGATACGTTTGATTTGTTCTGTGCGGTGA
>CAJQKX010000234.1 GCA_905479025.1 uncultured Paraglaciecola sp. | reverse complement strand
GTCTAACCTCGTAGTATAAAAAAACGCCTAAGCCAGTGAAAAAATAGCGACAATCCAGAATAACAATTCAAATTCCTACCCCTACGATGAAGGTGGTTAATCATATCTGCCAACTCAGAAAACCAAGCAATCCCGTCAATGTTGGACTCAAGCAGAGTATTATGGGTACTTGGACTTAAAGAATAAGCTGCCAAGTTTTAGAATATAAAACTTAAACGGTTTGATTCTTGAAAATTAGCACCATAATAATGCTGATTAAATTACTGATGAAACGTGACAATATCACCTCCCACCCGTTCTAAACCATTGACATTACAGGGAACAAAACGTATCTTGCACGCCGCTATTCTAGGTGCTTATCGGTTGATACCACATCAATCTGGATAAGGTAAACGGGAAGTGTGGTAAGCCTAACTATTGGTATGTTATGTGCGAATCCACCGCTGCCCCCGCAACGGTAAAATGTGACATACGCATTTAAGCCCGACACCGGCCTCAGACATTAGCTTTTTTTACGAATGGAGCGGCGGGCTTCATTAGAATGCATATCCCTGTGAACGTTTATTGATGGTATTTGGTTGTGATATATCGAATCTATTCATCACGTTTTAAGTAAAGCATCCTCTTTTATCCCCCTCTCAATCGTTGTTATATTTAATAGATTGAGGATTTTATGAAACACACATCATTGGCACTAGCCATTAGTACAGCGCTTTTCGCGTGCCCAATATATGCACAAGAAACAAACGAAGAAAATGAGATGGAAAAGTTGGTAATTGTCTCAAGCCGAGTAGCCATGCCTCTACGTGAGATTGCGACGTCGGTGTCTCTAGTTACGCAGCAGGATATTGATGCTCGGGGCTACGCTAACTTGACCGATGTATTAAAAACACAACCTTCCATTAGTGCATCTAATAGTGGTGGCATAGGTTCAACCACAGCCTTGCGAGTGCGAGGTGAAGAAGGTTATCGCACCTTAGTTCGCATAGATGGCGTGGATATATCTGACCCAACGGGTACACAGGTTGGTCCACAACTCGCTCATTTACAAAGTGCCAATATCTCTCGAGTCGAGATACTCAGAGGCTCACAAGGTCTGGCTTATGGTGCCGATGCTGGCGGTATAATCAATATATACAGCGGTTCACCTACAGAACAGTTCTCAGGTAACGTTAGCGGCGAATTTGGACGCTATGACACACAAAACCTTTCAGCCAATATGGGCGCGACTCATGACGACTTCGATTATTATATCGCAGCTTCCGATTACAAAACGAATGGGTTTAATGCGCGTTTAGACGATGCCACCCAAGACAAAGATGGTTACGAGAACACCACTTTACACTCACGATTAGGTTTTAAGGTCAGTGATGATTTAACGTTAGGCTTAGTAGTGAGAAACAATCATGGTCTGGGCCAATTTGATAATTGTGGGTTTGGTGCCAGTGCCAGCAATAACTGCGAAAGTGAATTTAACCAGAGCAACGTTCGCGCTGACCTAAATTTTTCTAATGACAACTCACAACATGAATTAGCCTTTGCTAAAACCTTTATCGAGCGAGAAAACTTCAATCAAGGTATCTCTGACTTTTTGACTAAAGGCACATTACAAAGAGTGGAATATTTAGGACATACCCAACTTAACCAAGAGCACCAGTTGGTATATGGACTGGATTGGGGAGAAGAGCAAATAACTTCTGCTGACCAAAGCCGCATTAGCAAAGGCTATTACTTTGAATACCAAGGCGAGGTGATCGAGAGCCTCTATTTCACGGCGGGAGTCCGCCATGATGATAACGAAGACTTTGGTGAACATACTAGTTTTCGGGTAAGCGCAGCTTATATTTGGGCATTGGGTGATGACGAACTCAAATTGCGAAGTGCGTATGGAACAGGGTTTAGGGCACCCAGTTTGTTTGAAATAGAATATAACCAAGGACCTTTTGCTTTCGCTCCAGCCTCGACCACAGCCTTACAAGAAGAAACCACCAAAGGCTACGAAATTGCTGTTGAGTTCAATACAAATCAAGGTTCTCGTTTTGAAGTCATCTATTTTGATCAGCAGATTGAAGACAGTATCTTTTTTGATTTAGCTGGGTTTTCTGGTTACTTACAGGATATAGGTGGATCAACGTCTGATGGAGTAGAACTCATTGCCAACATCAATATCAATGACGACTTACGTGTTCATGCTAATTACACCTACAACCAAACAAAAGATACGTCAGGTGAGCAGCGTCTTAGACGTCCCAAAAATGTGGCTAATATCGGTTTTGATTACCAAGTCCACAACCTAACGTTGTCTGCCAATGTCAGGTTCGTAAAGGACTTTGTTGATCTAGTGGTAGATGAAACGAGTTTTGCGAGTTCCCCACAACCTCAAAAAGATTACCACGTTTTTGATATCAGCGCCCGATATCAGGTTAATGCTAGCTTGACAGTCTTTGCCAGAGTCGAAAATTTATTCAATCAAAACTATCAAGACTTAGCCGCTTTTAATACCGCTGGCGAAACGCCACATATTGGTTTGAAATACCAATTTTAGATTAATACCACCACTACTGGTAACTTCTATCGCCCAGCTAGATTCCTGGCTGGGTAACTTCTGCAAACTTTGCGTTCAACACTATCAAAACTGCCATTGATTACCTTTTCAAGAGCAGGCATAGTGCCTGCGCAATTATCTATCCGTATCCTTAACTAGTGAGTTTATTCA
>CAJQKX010000233.1 GCA_905479025.1 uncultured Paraglaciecola sp. | reverse complement strand
GTTGGGGTTGATGTTAATAACGCGTCGTCGTTGCGCTACCGCTCTGGAATAGACTCTGAATGACTGGGTATGGATCTCCATGAGGATAGGGCGAAACTTTCAGTTACGAACGATGACTTGAAATTGACGAAAAGACTTGACCTCCAATATTCTGTGACATACGCTCGAGACCATTAAGCAATCGCACAAGTGTTGTAAGGAGCCTATCGTGATAGGTCGTGCGCTGAGCTTCAATTAATTTAAAAAATTTCGATCAGTAAAAGGAACAGTTACAAGGAGTTTTTAGGCGCGTTCTGGCCGGTAAAACCGGGCTTTATATTGATGAGCAATGTGTAGTCATATCACCAGCAAGCTCTTGCTAGGTGGTTCGTTGTGGAAATCGCTTCTTTACTTTTATACGGTGACTTGGCCTCTAACTGATTGTCGTTCAATGACAAGAGGGGATTTCAATGCGCCGAACATCATTTCTTTATACTACATCTAACGCTGTACTACTGGTTTGCGCTCTAGTCGGCTTGACGACGGCCGCCGCTGTATTGGCAACGGAACCTTTAAGTCCCGCCGAACAGGCTGCGATTGCTGCGGCTCAAGCTGCCAATACTGATCAAAAACATGTTGCGATTTGTCATCACGTTCTGATCTATGGCGATGGGGTACAAAAAGCTCAGCTATTAACGAAGCTTGGACAAAAAACCTGCGCCGAAGCAGTCGCCGATGGTGACTTTGCGCCCGATACCACAGAATAAATTGTCGTTTAGCAGGGCGTCGATATCGCCCGACGCTATGGAGATCAGTTATGCCTAATTTCGTTACTCGTCGTCGGCTGTTTGATGTGATTTGTGGAATTGTTTTATTCATCCCGCTTTTCGCGCATAGCCAACAAGTTGAAATCATTGGAAAAGTTACGGGTGTGTCGTTACAGGGCCCACCGAATGCCAGCATCACCGAGGAATACGTCGCGCCAAACCCTTACCTGACAGCCCTTGTAATTATGCCCGGTAGCTCGATTGCGACACTTATACTGGATAACGAAAGCAAGAGGGCGATGCTCATGGGTATCCTGTCGCGGTTTGCCACCGGTCAGGAAGTGACGCTACGAGGATCTGGTACCGCGGGTTGCGGGGCTACCATTATTTATGAAATCGAAAACGTAGTTTTTGAATGACGAATTGCCAGCGCCCTTTTAGTTGGCTCTATTGCATTTAGCGGGAGAGATTTATGAAGTTTATTAGTGGTTTGTTGCCCAGTGCGTTGTTCTTATGCAGTATCGCCAGCTCTATGGCTTTAGCGGACGCTACGACGAAGGGTAAAGTAGTTAGTGTGGAGATATTTGAAGGCACGTCTACGGCCGTGGTGGAAGTGAAGCTGGACCCCCAGGTCGTTCTGAATGCGGCTTGCTCCGGAAATAAGGTTATGTTCGACTATCAGGCTGGCAAAGCGTCCGAGCTTTATTACTCTTTGCTGCTAACGGCGCAGTCTACCGGGAGTGAAGTGTCATTGGCCTATGATGTGGCCGCGCCGCTTTGCACGCTGACTCGCGCGACAGTATATGAATAGCGGCTGCAGCGAAATAATGAGGGGTTTCTTTCACTATTAACGGCTGCCTATGTAATATCTTCGAAAAAATGGAGCATACGGAAGGGGGAAAAGTCATCATGGTGATGAAAGGAGTTTTCCACTTCTGGTTGCCTTGAACAATGGAGGCAGGTGGCTTTCCCATTTTAGTTATTCTGCCGGTGGACTTCTCAGACTTTGCTAGACACTCAGAAGAGTTAACATGTAGCTCAAAGAGAGGGTGTTATGAGCAAGGGCAAACGATACACACAGCAGTTCAAAGAAGAGGCAGTCACGCAGATTGTTGAGCGTGGCTATTCGGTCGCCGAGGTCGTGGAGCGACTCGGTATCTGTACTAAAACGTTGGTTTCAAGGAGGGGACGGAGGTCTTGAACTTTAGTCGGCCTAAGCCGCCAGTGTGGTACTTGGTGCTTCGCCGTTTAATGGAGATTCACAAGACCCTAGTATTTATTGGTGAATTCCGCCAGGAGCGACTGCAATTCAAGCCTTTCGCGTAGATGAGAACAAGCAAAATTTAGCGCTTTCTGATTCGCTAGACTAAGTTCTGGTTTGAGATGATATCGGTATTGTACAAGCCCTTGGAAATGATGGGCATGAACTAGCCTCTGTTGCTTAAAAGGAGTTTTTTGGATGAACGAGTATATGATGATCTTCGCATTGTTTGTTCTAAAGTCAGTTGCTGTTACAAAAAGCCATGCTGTTGTTCAAACTAGTACAATTAAAAGTGGTCTGCCTATAGGTGGCAGTTGTGTAATTTCAAAGTTGCGTCTCCATCTTGTCTTCGCGGCGTTCGTCGCATTATTTACTAGCACCGAATTAACGGCAGGTTCTGCAGAAGTTCTCATAGAAACTCCACCGAGGGTAGCGGATGATACCTATCTTGCTTGGGGGCAACCTTATCCTGTATTTGAGAATATTGTCAACGACGAGTCCTACGGCTCTTTAGCGTACGTTGAGCGTGAAAACGAGACGAGGCTAGTGGTGCCGGCCCATAATTCCGGGCATGAGCTTATTTGGCTTGGAGTTCATGATAGATATTTAGAGCCTAGTTCTTCTCCTATCAGCGTAAATTTAAATAACGCCAATATTGGTGGCCAAACTACTGATGATGTTTCCTTGGTATTGTCGTCGGCGAATGTCAACGATTGGGATATCAATGTAGAATCTGGCGTACAGCTTAACAATGTTTTTATTATTGCACTGGGTTCCGAA
>CAJQKX010000232.1 GCA_905479025.1 uncultured Paraglaciecola sp. | reverse complement strand
CAGACTTATGTAATGGACTAAGTGAAGGTTGTTTGGTTACAGACAGACTTATGTATTGAACTAATTAGGGTTTGAGTTAACTAATTGTTGCTAACCTTTTGACATACCAACCCGCGTAATCTATCAACGCATTTTACTAAAAAAGTAAAGATAAACATGAAATTAATAGTAGTAGCCCTTTTAATAAGCTCTTTCTTATCAATCAAGGCAGAGGCAGCACCTGAACTATTAGATAGCGTATCCGTGATTGTTGATCAGGGTGTGGTGTTAGAGAGTCAGATAACTGAATTAATAGCAGTGGTAAAACTTAATGCAGTGCTTAATAACCAATCTCTTCCTTCTGACCGAGCTTTGCGCACCCAAGCAATTGAAAAACTGATCATAGATAATTTGCAAACACAAATGGCAGAACGTATGGGGATCCAGATCAGTGATCCACAGCTTGAGCAAACTATTCTGAATATTGCTCAGGGCGAAAACATGAAGATTGCCCAGTTTCGTGAAAAAGTCGCCCAAGAAGGAGTCAGCTATGACACCTACCGCGAAGAGATACGCAAAGAACTCATACTAGGTGAAGTTCGCCGTGCCAACGTACGCCGCCGTGTTTACATTACCGAACAAGAAATTAATAATCTAGTCACCTTAATTGATGAACAAGGCGATGAACAAGCGGAATACAACTTGGGGCATATCTTAATTGAGTTTCCACCTGAGCCAACAGATACAGATATAGAGCAGGCTAAAAACCGAGCCAATAAAGTAATTGAACTGCTTAATAAAGGTTCAGATTTCGCCAAAATTGCCACGGCTTCTTCAGGTGGCTCTCTGGCGTTAGAAGGCGGCGACATGGGCTGGATGAATATCAACTCCATGCCCACCTTATTTGCCGAAGCGGTGCAAAAAAAATCCAAAGACGACTTAATAGGTCCGATTAGAAGTGGCGCGGGTTTTCATATTTTGAAGGTAAAAGACCTTCGTGGTATCGAAAAGATCGAAATAGCCGAGGTAAACGCACGACACATTCTAATCACACCATCTGTAATCTTAAGCGATGAAAAAGCAGAAAAAATGCTCAAAGAATTTCGTGGACAAATTTTGGCGGGTGAAGCGGACTTTGCAGCATTGGCCAAAGAGCATTCGGCCGACTCAGGATCTGCGTTAAAAGGGGGAGAATTAGGCTGGGCAGATCCAAACATCTATGTGCCTGAATTCATAGCTACCCTAAATAAATTAGAAGTGGACGAAATCAGTGATCCTGTTCGCTCTCAATACGGTTGGCATCTGATGCAATTAACCGGCAAACGTTTAGGTGATGCGACTCAAAAACGCAAAGAAGAAAAAGCCTATCAGTTGTTATTTCAACGTAAATTTTCCGAGGAATCTGAGGTATGGTTGAGAGAAATACGTGCCAGTGCTTATATCGAAGTATTAACGCAGCAAGGCGAATAATTGAAACCATTAAAGTTGGCCATTACCCCTGGTGAGCCTGCGGGAATTGGTCCAGATTTGCTGTTGGGTCTTGCCCAAAAAGAATGGTCAGTACAATTGGTAGCTTTTGCTGATGGCGACATGCTCAGGCAACGTGCTAAACAACTCAACCTGACCATTACCTTAGTGCCATATGATGTAAGCATTGCGCACACTTTGCCTGCTGGGCAATTATTTTTAGTCGATATCAAAACTAAAGTGCCCGTTATCAGCGGTCAGTTAGATAGCGAAAACGGCCATTATGTAGTGGAGACTTTGCGCCAAGCATGTAAAAAAAATATAGATGGTGAATTTGATGCGGTAGTGACAGGCCCTGTGCACAAAGGCATCATTAATGATGCCGGCATCTCTTTTAGTGGTCATACTGAGTTTTTTGCACATGAGTCTAACACCAATGATGTAGTCATGATGTTAGCGACAGAAGGACTAAGAGTCGTGCTTGCCACCACCCATATTCCTTTAGCTTATGTCTCTAAAGCGATTACCTTCGAGCGTCTTCACAAAGTACTTCGCATAGTCAATACCGACTTAATGCTGAAGTTTGGTATCAAACGCCCCCATATTTTTGTATGTGGTTTAAACCCTCATGCTGGTGAAAATGGGCACATCGGCAAAGAAGAAATATTGGTTATCATACCCGCACTTGATGCTTTGCGCGAAGAGGGATTGAATATCACAGGGCCTTTACCCGCTGATACTATTTTTAATCCGAAATACTCAGAACAAGCTGACGTTGTGTTAGCTATGTATCATGATCAAGGACTCCCTGTATTAAAATATAAGGGCTTTGGAGCTTCCGTTAATATCACTTTGGGCTTACCTTTTATTCGTACATCTGTGGATCACGGTACAGCATTAGATTTAGCCGGTAGCGGTCATGCAGACGCCGGCAGCTTTAATCTTGCCATCGAAAAAGCCATATCAATAGCAGCGCAAAAAGAATGACTAAACAACATTTAGGGCATACAGCAAGAAAACGTTTTGGACAGAATTTTTTACATGATAACTATATCATCGACCAAATAGTTACTGTCATCGGGCCTCAAAAAGATCAACACATGGTTGAAATTGGCCCGGGGCTGGGTGCGTTAACTGAGCCAGTTTGCGAATTAATAGATTCACTCACTGTTATTGAACTTGATAGGGATCTAGCCGCTAGGTTAAGAACCCATCCTTTTATTGCTAGCAAATTGACCATTATTGAAGCCGATGCACTAAAATTCGATTTTTCTCAGCTACTATCCCAAGACAGCTTATCAGATGATAAACCTTTGCGTATTTTCGGTAACCTACCCTATAATATTTCAACACCCTTGATGTTTCACTTATTCTCTTTTGCCAATAAAGTACAAGATATGCATTTTATGCTGCAAAAAGAAGTGGTTAATCGCTTAGCCGCCTCTCCAGGTAATAAAAGTTATGGTCGTTTATCTGTTATGGCACAATATCATTGCCAGATAATACCTGTATTACAAGTGCCACCAAGTGCATTTAATCCTCCCCCTAAAGTAGACTCAGCAGTAGTTAGGCTTGTTCCCCATCAGCAAAAACCGGTATCTTTGATCAACGAAGACACCTTGCATAAAGTATGTGCCCAAGCATTTAACCAAAGGCGCAAAACTATTCGCAATAGCTTAAAAGAGAGCCTAAGCGAACAACAACTCATCGATATAGACATTAACCCCGAATTACGTGCTGAAAATTTATCGTTACAACAGTATGCAAAAATCGCCAATGCGGTAGACTCTTTAATATAAAATTCAAAGTGTATGGCAGTGTCAAATAACAGATGAAGCAAGTTAATAAAGTTGAGATTACAGTTAAGACTGAGTATCTAAAAAACCAGATACCCGATAAAGATAAGTATGCGTTCGCGTATAAAATATCCATCCAAAATAATGGTCAACATCCAGTACAGCTTATTAATCGATATTGGCTTATCACTGATGGTAATGGTAAAAAAACAGAGGTACAAGGTCCTGGTGTGATAGGTGAACAACCCCACATTTACCCTGGTGAGTCTTTTAACTACACCAGTGGCGCAGTATTAGATACGCCAGTGGGAACGATGCAAGGCTACTACGAAATGCAACAAAAAGATGGCGACCATTTTGAAGCAGCTATCAGCGTTTTTAGTTTGGCTGTTCCTAACGTAGTTAATTAACACTTGTGGCTACTTATATTGTAGGGGACATTCAAGGTTGTTTTGAGGGGTTGCAGGCACTTCTTAGAAAAGTCGAATTTTCACCTATTAACGACCGCTTAATTGCAGTGGGAGATTTAATTGGCCGCGGCAACCAACCGCTTGAAACACTGGATTACCTGTATTCTTTAGAAGACAGTTTTGATACAGTTTTAGGTAATCATGATTTAAATTTATTAGCCATTTACGCGGGCATTCGCAAGGCAAAACCCAATGATAATTTGGACACATTACTCGCCAGTCCAACACTCAAAACACATATCAATTGGTTGAAGTGCAAACCACTCGCTTTGATGGCCGACCAAGATACGTTAGTGACACATGCAGGCCTATATCCTCAATGGTCAGTAAAAAAAGCACTTAAACTTAGCAGTGAAGTCAGTGAGAAATTGCACTCAAACGATTGGAAAGCATTTTTAGCCAACATGTATGGAAATGAACCTTCAACTTGGAAAAAGTCATTGCAAGGCGCAGAAAGGTTTCGCTTTATTGTCAATGCCATGACACGTATGCGTTTTATTAAACATCATGATGAACTTGATTTTAGTTGTAAAACGTCACCAGATTTAGCGCCTGATCACCTAACACCTTGGTTTAATATAAAAAATCAAAAACTCAAAACAAACCAAAAAGTGGTATTTGGACATTGGGCTTCACTGAATGGAAACACTAAACTTCAACAATTTCATGCCCTAGATACTGGCTATGTTTGGGGACAAAACATGACCATACAAAGGCTGCCAAGTGGGAAAATATTTTCTATAAAATATCAAGATTAAGTAAAATCACTCGAAACCAATACAATTTATTGAACATTAGCCTAAAAAATACAAGTATTAAGAATAGAAATTATTATCCATTCGCGTTCATAATAATGAATAAGATGTAGTTGCATAAAGGTAAGCGTCCGGCAATCCCACCTAGTCTTTAGCAAATCGCCATGGTAGCAGTGGCTCGATATCGGTGTTTTGAACCGAGACTTGTTCAAGTAAATGCATCATATAGTCGAACGGCGTTAGTCCGT
>CAJQKX010000231.1 GCA_905479025.1 uncultured Paraglaciecola sp. | reverse complement strand
CTATCTACACCTTAAAAGTCAATGCTATTGCGGGTGATTTCAATATTAATTGGTTATTGATTGAGACTGTTTTTGATGGCGACAACGATGGCATAATCGATGACAGTGATTTGTGCCCTAACACCCCTAATGGCGACGTTGTAGATAAAAATGGTTGTACGGTAGTGATACCCCCAGCGGACAGCGATGGTGACAATGACGGTGTATCCGATAGCAACGACCTATGTGCGAACACACCAAGTGGCGTTAAGGTTGATGCTAATGGCTGTGCGTTAGCCCTAGACGGCATTGAAGTAACATCTGCCAACGATATTCTCGTAGGCGGTTCGGCCTCCCCCCAGCCGGGTTATGCCCTTTATGTATTTGATGGTGATCTTTCCGTCCCTGGAGCCAGTGCCTGTAATGGTGATTGTGCCGATAACTGGCCGCCATTACTGGTCACTGATGGACTTCCATCGGGAATATCCGGGCTGGGTACTATCGACCTTAATAATGGCGAGGTTCAAGTCACTTATAATGACCGCCCGCTATATCACTATATTAATGACAATAATCCCGGTGATACCAATGGCGACAGCATTACCGGCTGGCATATAGTGCCTTTCGCCAGCCTAAGCGCTATTGAACCCTTGTACAACGAAACCACGCAGCTTGAACCCGTGGTTTCTTTTGTGCGAAATGACGGCGTGGTGGTAACGCGTTTTGGTGACCGGGGACGTGATCGTCATGCAAAGGATATTGGCATGTATGATCCGAATAATATCTTTAACTCGGATCACTACGATCATTGGCTTGCCCATTACTGGGAATACCGCACCGCACGCGTACAGTTTGAAGACTTTGTGCCAAACGGGCGAAGCCTGATCAGGGCAACTTATATCACTGAGGCTCAACTTGGAGCTCGGGAATTCAGGGTGTGGTTCTTCGGTTTAACGACAACCGGCCAGTTCCACTGGAACCCTGAGGCAACCTATTTAGGTAAGGGAACCTGGAACAATGACTTTGTGAAAGTCAGCGAAGCAGGCAATCAGCACATGTACACCGTGGATATCACCGAGCAATGGAAAAAAGTCGCAACTTTCAATACACCACTTAAGTTAGGTGTAAACATGGAATTCGAGATAAGCCAGTTCCTGTTGGCACCCCCTGCCGGCGTACGCAAGAACTATTACGGCACGTCATATGTCTATAAGATCGGAACACCGGGCGTGTCCCCGTTCGAATGGCAGCGTGGTGTTCAGGATGAACTGGGTGTCAACGATGGCACACCGATCCCTGCCAAGGGATTATCGGGAGGGGCTACCACACTCGGTTACAATTATAGCGAAGAGCCTGCGGGCCGTTTCATCGAGATGGCCACCAACCTGAGCCCAGGCAATGCCCAGCCTTTCGTCCGCGGTCGTCGAGTACATCACACCAACTTTGAAGATGGCAGCCATGATGAACGCAACGACAACCCCATCTGGAGCGAGCAAATTGGCAAGGCCGGCAACCATTATATTAATCAGTCCTGCGCAAATTGCCATGTTCGAAATGGCCGCGCGTTAGTCGAAGATGTGGGCAATAACCTGACTAAGTGGGTCTTCAAGGTCGGTGACGTCGATGGCAATCCAGACCCACTGATAGGCAGCGTCTTGCAACCTAACCAGACTGGCTCAGCTTCACCAGAAGGTACGGTAATGCTCAACCCATGGACTGAATTATCCAATGGCCTTCGCTCCCCAAATTATGTATTTAGTAATGGCGAACCTGCACGATTCTCTGCCCGGATTGCACCCCAATTAGTGGGTGTTGGACTGCTGGAAGCAATCGATGAGTCAACGATACTCGCATGGGCCGAGCAGGATAATGTCGACCATAATGGAAATGGTATTACCGGGCGGGCGTCTCTTGTAAGCGACCCTGAAACCGGAAAAGTACGCCTGGGTCGTTTCGGCTACAAAGCGGCTACGGCAAGTGTCAGGCACCAGGTCGCATCAGCCTTGAACACGGATATTGGGGTGATGACCAGCGCACTTCCGGATCCTGATTGTGGCCGCGAGCAAACCGGCTGTGGAGAGAGTGGTGCGGAGCTGGCAGATGAGCAACTCAACGACCTGGTTAAGTATATGAGTCTGCTAGGTGTCGGAGCACGCCGCGACTATGAAAATACCAGCGGCGACACGATATTTTCGGATATCGGTTGCGGAAACTGTCACAGGGAAAGTATGACAACCAGTGACTATCATCCATTGACAGAACTGCGCAGCCAAACCATCTATCCGTACACAGACCTTTTGCTCCATGATATGGGACCGGGATTGGCTGATAATCTGGGGCAAGGCATTGCCACTGGTGCCGAATGGCGCACCGCAGCGTTATGGGGCCTAGGCCATTCCCGTGCTGTAATGTTAGGAGATGCGAAGGCTAATGATGAAATTTCTAAGGCACAAGACTCGAGTGACGTCGATCGTATCGGCTACCTGCATGATGGTCGGGCCCGAACGCTCGACGAAGCTATTCGCTGGCACGGTGGAGAAGGCGAAAGTTCGAAGCTCGCGTTTGAAGCGCTCTCCGAAACAGATAAAACGACCTTATTAGACTTTTTGAAGAGTCTTTAAGGTCTCTTTTAGGGACCATTTATAAACCTAGAAAAATACTGCAAAGTACGTAATAAATGAGTGGACTCTGAGAATGCATCTACGTGTAAAAGTCAAACAGACCCTATACTTGTATACAAAAAAGGAGCTAATGGTCGTTATTGCGCTGTCCTATTGGGGAAAATGATGTCCTATATTTTTTTCATGGCAGAAAAAGGCTTCGCCATTATTGGTGGTCAATATCGAGGAGCCCCCTGCAAAGGAGTAGAACATGGTTGCAGTCTTAAAACTAAACTCATTGCTATCCAAGTGTTGGCCGACTGGTTCCATCAACATTTTAAGATTTATGTTGCTAGAATTTTTATTTATAAAACGGACCCGAGTGGTAATAGATGAAACACAGATTCGTTATTTTAATTGGCCTTGCCTTCACATTCGCAGTGAACGCAGAATCATTGAGACTATCAGAGCCAGTCATACAAGACTCACAAAGTGAAACGTTTGGCGCAAAACTTGATCACTCACTGCCTAAACTGAGAATGGCAAGCTTAGTTACTGACTCAGCTTCACACTTAACAAAGTCATTTCAAGTAGAAGCTAGGATCGCCAAAGTATGTCAAAAGAAAGGGTGTTTCTTCATAGTACAACAAGACCAACATACTTTACGGGTTTCTATGCGCGATTACGGATTCTTTATTCCAACAAGCAGCAGTGGTAAAACCGTTACCTTAGCAGGTGAATTGGTACAAAAAGTCATCCGCTCAGAACAAGTGGCTCATTTTAAAGCCGACCTAAAAAGTGAAACGGGGATGCTGAAACCCGGTGTAGTTTATGAAATTGTGGCTGATAGTATAAAAATTCCACGCAGTTAATAAAATTGTCTGCTACTTTTCAGGCCGTAGAATAGATATTAGTGGGCACAACCATCTTTGGCATGCCCTTATAAGAAATGTTAATAAATTTAAAACTTCAGTACATTAATTTCCACATTATTCAATTTATTCTTAAGACCAGTGTGATAAAGCGCTTCAATCGCCTGGGCTCCTGAGTATTCTGCTACTGAGACTTTGTCATTCATATGAATGGCAAAATTATGCCAAGCCTTTGCATAACGTTCAGCAAAACCAGCATGTCCCCACTCACCCGAGCGTTTTTTCACTTGGCTTGGAGCAAAGAAAAACTCACTGTCTAAATGCCCTTCTGGTTTATCTTGCTGTGCGTCTACATCGGTTGAGCCGATTAAAACTAACTTGCCAAGATTGTCAGCAAACTGTTTTTGTAAATTTAGTAGCAAACTCTTGTTACCTGCAAAATCTAACACCCAGCTAGTGTTATTTTGGCCAAGTTTAAAAATTTCATCATAGCTAAGTACTTGGTCATAACAGTCTAAATCTTGGGTAAAGGTTTTGTTATTGGCTGAAGTTAAAGCAATCACTTGATAATTTAACCCTCGCTCCTTTTTGTGTTTCATCAACAAGTGAGCGGCACCATAAGCCGTTTTACTGGAGGCACTGGTTAATATCACTTGTGCAACTGATTGCTCAGAAGCGACTAAAGCTTCACCAACATAATCATCCAACACAAAAGAAGTCATAAATAGAGGCCGATAATTTAACTGCCATGCTTCTCTCTCAACTTGATAACCGGGATCAGTGGCAGTCCGCACATAGTTGTCATAAACGGGTGAAATACTTTTACGTTTTTCACTTAAATCAAAAAAATGAGTAGAAGACGTTTTACCTGCAGTGATCACTAAATGCGAAGCCATAGGCAAATAACCATAAACCTTTTCGCCTACGTTTACCTCAGCATGATTTGACTCAAGCACCGTGGCAAAGCCCCACATAGGAACAATACCCCAGGTTTCATTAGCTGGAAAGAAACCCCAATAGCCCATTTTATCCCCAAAAATAGAATAAGTAACATTGTTTGCTGAGAAACCAAAAGAGTCGGTTTTAAGCAACACTTCATCGGTACCTAATTGAGTACTGTCTAATGTCTTTTCAACAATCTTGGTATTGGCCACATTGGATTTTTCAATCCAAATCTCGGTTACATTATATATTTTGCTCATTATGTTTGGCCCTAAAGTGAATTTATTCTGATAGATTAAGTATAAGATTTTAAATCGTTGTTACGGCATCACAAATTTGAATGCTGTGAAATAAACTAAGATGATTACCTAAGAGGCAAAACGACTATGCAAGATACTCCCCTTAAATTTGATATTATAATATTTGGCGCCACCAGTTTTGTTGGGCAAATAATGACTCGATATATGATTGCTCAGTTTGCCGTTGATGGCGATCTAAAATGGGCGATTGCTGGGCGTTCACAGAGTAAACTAAACGAATTAAAATTGTCTTTGGGTACCACAGGAGAAGCACTTGACGTTTTTGTTGCCGATGCAGCAGATGAAGACAGCCTGCGCTCATTGTGTGAATCCACCAAAGTGGTTGTTTCAACCGTTGGTCCCTATGCACTTTATGGTGAACCATTAGTAAAAACTTGTGTAGCTTTGGGCACAGATTACTGCGATCTAACGGGCGAAGTGCAATGGATAGCCAAAATGTTAGAGCGTTATGAAGACGTGGCTAAAATAAGCGGTGCGCGTATTGTTAATAGTTGTGGTTTTGATTCTGTACCCTCTGATTTAGGCGTGTACTTTTTGCAACAACATGCAAGACAAAAATTTGGTCAGACGTGCAGCAGTATAAAAATGCGCGTCAAAAAAATGAAGGGCGCTGCGTCGGGCGGCACTGTGGCAAGCATGACCAATATATTTAAAGAAGTAGCCAGTAACCCTACCCTGCGTAAAACTTTAGCTAACCCTTACGCGATTTGCCCACCAAATCATGGCAATGCTGTTCGCCAAAACAATATGAATCGCCCCCAATACGACAACGATTTTAACAGCTGGGTGGCACCTTTTGTTATGGCTGTCATTAACACCCGTATTGTGCATAGAAGCAATGCGTTAGTTGAAGATGGCTACAGTCAACATTTTGAATATAACGAAGCCATGTTGACCGGAAAAGGGTTAATGGGAAGTGGTATAGCTGCTGGTGTAGGTGTTGGCTTAGGAGGCTTTGCTATGGCTGCGGTTATCCCGCCTACCCGCTGGGCAATGGAAAAATTTATATTACCTAAACCTGGTGAAGGCCCAAGCCCAGAGGCCCAAGAAAAAGGTTTTTACGATTTGCGCTTTTATGGCAAGACCGATAGTGGTCAAGAAATTCGCTGTACAGTAACAGGCGATCAAGATCCAGGATATGGCTCAACCGCTAAAATATTAGGGCAAGCTGCTGCATGTTTAGCTTTAGATATAAGCAAAGATAAAGTAGCAGGTGGATTTTGGACACCGGCCAGTATTTTTGGCGCTAAATTAATCTCACGCCTAGAAAATCATGCTGGTTTAACCTTTGAGCTAATCGAGTAACAATTGTAAAATCGATTGAGAATTCATCATTCTTATGGTTTCTCAATCGATTCCCCTAAAACTCCAATCTAATATTTCGATCCAACCACCAGCTTAACTAATCAAATGATATGGACCTAAGTTCAAAACTGTCAAAAAACAGACTATCTTTAGAAAAATTCAAATTTTGACTTACAATCTTTCTGCTACGTTGCAAAATAAAATAGCTGGCAGTGACATATTTTTTATCTCGTATTTAAACGATGATGATCAATCATGTACTTTGCCCCTTACATCTTTAAACTTCCCAAACTTAAATCATAAAGTTTCATTTAATCATTCCTTTTCAAACTAGCCGTTGTCCGTTTCGTAAAGTTAGCTCTTCCCCCATCCAGGTCCATTGTGTAGATTAGGGATAGCGATTAGTCTTGTTGTGCGTCAAAAATCGCATTAAAGCTTCAAAAATAATTATAAATTCAAATAAAAGCTAAGGATATTATATGAGCCAACCAAAGATGGCCGAGACAAAAAACTACCGCACGTTTGTATTATGGCTTCTCACATTAGCCTATATATTTAGTTTTATCGATCGCCAAATCATGGGCGCCTTATCTCCAAGCATCAAGGCCGACCTTGGCTTTGAAGATTGGCAATTAGGCCTTCTCAAAGGCTTTGGGTTCGCTTTACTCTACACCACAGTTGGCATACCAATAGCTTGGTTAGCTGACCGTTATAGCCGTACAAAGATCATCAGTATTTCAGTCTTTTTCTGGAGTTTATTTACGGCACTTACAGGTATGGCTAATAGTTTTACAAGCATGCTTATTGCCAGGACGGGTGTGGGTATTGGCGAAGCAGGCGGCTCGCCTCCCTCGCACTCTATTATTTCAGACCTATACCCAAAAGAGAAACGTGCAAGCGCCTTGGGTGTCTACTCGCTAGGCATTCCTATTGGCATCGCATTTTCCTACATCCTTGCTGGCATCTTGGTTGAGACTCTTGGTTGGCGAGGCACTCTTATCGCACTTGGGGTCGCGGGGGTTATTTTGTCGTTAATTATCGCACTGGTAGTCCGTGAACCTAAACGTGGGCAAATGGAAGGCGACAACATTACCTTTGAGCCTGTTAGTATTGGTGAGTCTATAAAGACCTTAGCCAAAATTCCTAGTTGGTGGGCCATGTGTATGGGCATTGCGTGGGTCAGTTTTGGTGGTTATGCTGTGGCTAATTGGGGGGTTGATTATATTGTTCGCTTTCTTCCTGAATATGCACCTGGCGTTGGCAACGGGAAGTTTCGCTGGTTAATGTTAATGCTTGGCTTAGTTCATCTTGTTGGCTATGGCGCGGGCACTTACTATGGCGCCCTTATTACCGAAAAGTTAGCTAAAAAAAATATCAGTGCATATGGCTGGCTGCCGGGCGCAGTACTTATTGTTGGGGTCCCAGCCCTGATTGCTGCATTTTGGGTACAAAACATATATCTTCATTTAGCACTGGTAACGGTTTATCTGATTTCGGCAGGCGTTTATTTAGGTCCAAGCTTTGCTGCAGCGCAAACGCTGGCA